>CAYUKI010000236.1:0-3972 GCA_964445235.1 uncultured Acidimicrobiia bacterium
GGCGACGAGACCACGATCGGAGCCGAACGGCCATCGGTTCCCTCCTGGCAGGCACGCGGCTGGTGATGAGCACACCTGAAGACGGCTAGAGCAGCCCTGTCCTGACGGGCCAAGCCGGCGACGCCTCAAGGGTGGCTTTCAACCCGAAGGCCATGTCGGCGCCCGAGGAGGCGCCTATACAAGCGAGTTCGGTCACCGCCGCCGCGCAACCGGCGGCGTCGGCCGCCGCTGTCGCCGTCAGGAGGTCGTGGACCGGTGCGATCGCCTGGCCGAGGCTCGCCCATTGCTCGAACCCCAGGCTGTGTGGGGTGGTGTTGCCGGCGAGCTCCCTCCATGAGGGTGCCGTGGCGTCATCGAGGGCCCGGAGCGCTCGGGCTGCCACGAGCATCCCCGCCAGGGCATCGTCTCCCGCCGGGGTCAGGCCCGGTCCCCTCCCGAGCAGGAGCCGACACAACTCCGTCCAGCGTCGCTCGGCCAAAGCTTCCAGAGCGTGGGGGAGCACTCGGCAGACAAAGCGCCCGTGCAGCGCCGATTCTTCTGCCAGAACCCTCAGGGCGGCCACGGCTGCTCCACGATTCCGGAGGAGCGCTACCGGGTCGGGTGCGACGCCCACCCAGGTTGGGGCGGTGTCGTACCCATCGACAACGAGACCACCCACTGTCAGTTTCCCGTGACGCGCGGTCACATCGCTACCGATTTCGACCTTGACATCGTCGGCTTCCACCCCCAGGTAGAGGGGACCGGGCGGCACAGAGCACCCGGCCAATACCACCACCTCGCCATCCACGTCGACGTAAGTTGCCTGGGGGAACGACGCCACCACCTTCGCCGGGCTCGAGATGGCTCGTAGCGTCACCGTTGCCCCCAGCCCTGCCCTGACAGCCCGCACGCCAGTCCTCTCGCCGTGGCCGTCAGTCGAAGCGGGCGTCGAGGGCCATGAGGGCGTCAACGAAGCACCCAACCGGCGCCACCGCCACCCCCGCCCCGATCTGGCCAACACCGTCGGAGACGTGGAGGATGCCGGTGTTCACGGATGGGGTGATCCCCAACTCGACGACCTTGCGCACGTCGATGCCCACCGGGGTGCCGGCGTAGTCGAGGATGGGCAGCTTGAAACGGTTGCTTCGACCCGCCGAGATCCGGGCCATGTCGTCAGTGACCGCACGGCAGTCGGCCATGGTGCCCCCTACGAAGGCGGCGACGGCAGGGGCTCCGGCGGCTGCGGGGCCGCCGAGGCCAATCAGTTCGAGGACGGCGCTGTCGCCGATGTCGGGGGCGGCGGCGTCGGGCCCGTAGCCAGACTGGAACATGGCGTGCTGGACCGGCGGCGCCTTGGCCGTGAACCAGTTCTCGCCCATCCCCGCCAGCCGAATGCGGATGGTGGTGCCGTTACGGGCCATGCCCACGACCACGCTCGAGTCGGGCACCTCGGCCGCCCACAACGTGGCCGCCTTGGCCGCCGCCATGGCGATGTTGAGAAAGAAGAGGTGATTCGACGACCAGAACCGGGCGAATTCGCCTAGACGGTCATGACCTGTATCGACCAAGGCGGCCAACAGATGCCGGAGCAACAGGTTGCCGGTCGCCTGGGTCCGCATGTGCAGGTCATCGGCCATCTGCAGACCCTGGCTGGCCATGCTGAACACGTCGATCGGCCCCGATGCCGAGATGGCTTCGTCGAGGATCGGCCCGGCGACCTCGGCCAGCCAGCGCAGCCGGTCCACCGCCTCAGGCCGATCGACCCCGAACCACGCCGTCGCCCCGAGACCCTGGTTGATCGGCGAGTAGGCGGTGTGGGTGGCCGACTCGACGATGAACACTGGCTGGCTCGGGCCGAGGGTGGTGGCCATCGGCACCACCGTGGCGTGCTCGTTGGCCGGCTCGAGCGTCACCTCACCGGCCGCGATCATTTTGTCGGCCTGGTCGGGATCGTGGGCCCACCCCTCCGCCATCACAGAGGCGCGTACCGAGCGGCGTAGGGGATCGCAGAAGTCGTGCCAGCCCAGAGGCGGGCCGCAGTGGAGGACGGTGCGCTCTGCCATCCCGGGAACCACGTCGGCGGCCCTCACCAACCCGGTGAGCATGGGGACGGCGGCGTCGAGACGCCGGACCACCTCGGCGTTGGCTTCGTCGATGCGGCTGGAGTGGAGGCCCATCAGCCGCTCCAGGGCGCGAATGGCGCGCTCGTCGCCCGATGCCGGAATTCGCCAGTCAATGTCGATGACCTCCCGACCTTGGCGGCGGACCGCGTCGCCCAACATGTCCAGGCCGATGTTCACCACCCGTACTTCGGTGGGCAGGCGAGTGGTAGTCACGGTCATAGACTCCGCGGTCATGGCTGTCTCCTCACGTTGGTTGGGCGGATACAGGTGCCGAGTCGAGATTCGGGACTTCGAGATCTCTGTCGATGAGCCGCCCGAGCACGGTGGGGAAGACACCGGACCGATGCCAACGGAACTCCTGCTGGGTTCGGTGGCGTCGTGCTTCACTCTGGCCATCGCCCACGTTGCCCGCAAGCACCAGAAGCGGATCGAGGACCTCGTGGTCACGGCCGAGGGGGAGTACGACGGGCCCAGGTTCAGCCGCGTTGTGTTGGGTGTGTCCGCCGGAATTCCCGAGGAGGACATCGAGTGGCTCGCCGCCCGTGCCATCCGGGTGTGCTACGTGTCCAACACCCTCGGATGCAACATCGACTACAAGGTGTCGTGATCGCTCAGTTCCCATCGGCAACCCTCTTGGCCCGGATCAGCACCTCTGCTTCGGCCCGGTCGTATTCATCGAGATGGCGCCTCGCTTCGGCGCGGAGTGCTACCGCGGCGTCGGCGGAGTCGGCTGCCATGGCGGTGACCACGTCGGGGGAGGCACCGCCCTGGGCCTTGCGGGTCTCGACAATGCGACGGGGGTCGAGCACCGACTCCAGGTCAACGTCGGCCATCCCCAGGGGATGGCCCAGCAGCGCCACTGCCGCCGCGTCGAGGTCGCGGCCGCTGACGTCGCGCCCGCGCAGGCCCCGCTGGCTCGCCGTGCGCACCGTCTCCCCCACCACCCGATAGGCAGTCCGGTAGTCCACCTGCGCTGTCAGCATCACGAACTCGGCCAGATCGGTCGCTTGGGAGAAGCCCCGGTCGAGCTGGTCGGCGAGTCGCTCGGCGTTGACCTCGAGGGTGGCGACCGTGCCGGTCATCAGCCTGGTGATCCGCTGGGCCAGGTCAATGGCGCGGGGCAGTTCCCCGTAGGCGTAGATGTAGTTGTCGCTGCGAGCAGAGGGGGTCTTGATGACCGAGAGGAAACCGGTCAACCGGCCGATCAGCACCCCCGACGCCCCCCGGATGATCGAAAGGGCGTATGGGTTCCTCTTCTGGGGCATGAGGACGCTGGAACGTGTGAACGGTCCCGCCAGGTCCACATAATCGAACTCCTGGCTCGACCAAATCTCCAGGTCCTCGGCCAACTTGCTCTCGTTGGAAACCAGGCTGGTAGCTATCGACAGGAGAGACACCAACACGTCGGTTTGCCACATGGCGTCGCGGGTGTGCTCGATGATCCCCCCGAACCCGAGCAGCCGGGCGATGTGGTGACGGTCGTCGAGGAGCCGGGTCCCGTTGACGCATCCGGCTCCTCCAGGGCTGAGGTTGACCGAGCCCAGCTCCGAGAGCAGGCGGCGGCCGTCGCGGATGGCGGGAGGGGCGAAACCCAGCACGTAGTGACCGAAGGTGGAGGGCTGGGCGTGCTGAAGATAGGTCTGGTCGGGCATGTAGGTCTCGGAGTGGGTGGTGGCGAGAGTGGTGACCGCCTCGACGAAGTCGGCGGTGTCGAGCACGAGTTTGGCAGCCATGCGTCGAAGCACCAGCCGGATCGCCACCCGGGCGGCCTCCCTGCGGGGCCTCCCGGCGTGTAGCCACCCTGCGGCGTCGGCGATCTGATCGGTGAAATGCTTCTCCCGGCAGTTGTAGGTCTCCCCGTACGCGGGGT
>CAYUKI010000237.1:0-3964 GCA_964445235.1 uncultured Acidimicrobiia bacterium
TGGTCGACACGAACTGTGATCCCGATTACGCCGACTTCGTGATCGCCGGCAACGACGACGCCATCCGGTCTGCCGAGTTGGTCGCCTCTGTAATCGCCGACGCCTGCAAAGTGGGTCGGGAGCTTATGGCTAAGAGCGCACCACCCCGGAAGGAGAAGCCGGGGGAGCGGTCGAGACCCCTGGGCACCGGGCGCCCGGCGCCTCAGTCCCCGCCCACGCCCGTCGCCGACGCCGGAACCAGAGAAACCATTGAAATCACGGAAACTGCGGAAACCACGGAAATCGCTGAGGCAGCAGGCGGCGAGGTAACCGAGGTAACGGCCGGCAGTGGCTCAAATGTCTGATTTCAGCGCTGCCGACATCCAAAAGCTCCGGCAGATGGCCGGCGTGGGGATGATGGATGCGAAAAAGGCCTTTGGCGAAGCAGCCGGGAACCTCGAGCTGGCCTTCCAAATCCTCCGGGAGAAGGGTCTAGCCGCCGCGAAGAAACGGGCCGAGCGCGACGCCAACCAGGGGGCCATCGGTTCGTATCTCCATCACCAGGCGGAGCGCCCGGTCATCGGGGTGATCGTCGAACTGGCATCGGAGACCGATTTCGTTGCCAAGAGTTCGGAGTTCCTGGAGACCGCCACCGACGTCGCCATGCACGTTTCGTGGGCGAATCCGCGCTGGATCGGGAAGGAGGACGTTCCCTCCGATGCCATCGACAAGGAGCGGGAGATCCTCACAAAGCGGGCTGCGGCGGAGGGTAAGCCGGCCAACATCGTCGCGAAGATCGTGGAAGGGCGGCTCGCCACCTTCTACGCCGACAATGTCCTTTACGAGCAACCTTTCGTCAACAAGGAGAAGTTCGACGGTACGGTCGGACAGATGGTGCAGCAATTGGCGGCCAAGATGGGAGAGAACATCTCTGTGCGGCGGATCGCTCGGTTGGCGGTGGGGGAGCAGGTCGAGTGAGCAAGCCGGGTCGGGTCCTGCTGAAGTTGTCGGGAGAATCCTTCGCCGATCCCCAGCTCAACTACGGCATCGATCCGGTCATGGTGGCGCGGGTAGCGTCTGAGATCCGCGATGGGCATGCCACAGGCGTTCAAATCGCAGTCGTTGTGGGGGGGGGAAATATCTTCCGCGGGGTTTCCTCGACGGCCAAGGGGATGGATGCGGCGTCGGCCGACTACATGGGAATGCTGGCGACCGTGATCAACGCCCTTGCCATCCGAGACGCGCTCGAAAAGCAAGGCGTACCCACCCGGGTGCAGAGCGCCATCAACATGCAACAACTAGCCGAGCCCTACATCCGCCTGCGGGCCATCCGCCACCTTGAAAAGGGGCGCGTAGTCGTGTTCGCCGCCGGCACCGGCAACCCCTTCTTCACCACCGATACGACTGCCGCCTTACGGGCAGTGGAGATCGGGGCCGAGGTGGTCCTGAAGGCCACCAAGGTGGATGGGGTGTACGACTCCGATCCTGCCACGAACCCCAATGCCCGGCGCTACGAGGAGCTCACCTACATGGACGTGATCTCCCAGGGTCTGCGGGTCATGGACACGACCGCAATTACCATGTGCAAGGAATACGGCGTGCCGATCGTGGTTTTCGATCTCACCGTCCCTGGCAACATTGTCAGGGCGTTGAGGGGGGAAACCGTCGGGACGACGGTCCGCTGACGCCGCTTGGCGAAAGGAAAGGAGAGGTCGGGTGATCCGCGCGCTGCTCACCGACGGTGAGCACAAGATGGAGCAGGCCGTCCAGCACGTGGCTTCGGAGTTCGCCACCGTTCGCACCGGACGGGCCAATCCCGGCATCCTCCACAAGGTGACGGTCGACTACTACGGCACTCCCACCCCCCTCCAGCAGCTGGCCTCCTTCTCGGTGCCGGAACCACGCCTCCTCGTGGTCCAGCCCTACGATCGGTCCTCGCTGCATGCCGTCGAGAAAGCGATCATCGCCTCGGACCTAGGTCTCAATCCTGCCAATGACGGGACCGTGATACGGCTGGCGTTCCCGACACTTTCCGAAGAACGCCGCCGCGATCTCATCAAACTCGTGAGGCACATGGCCGAGGAGGGGCGGGTGGCGACTCGCAACATCCGGCGGCATTCCAAGGAGCAAATGGAATCCCTCCACGGTGAGGTGTCCGACGACGACATCCGGCGAGCCGAGAAGAGCCTTCAAGAACTGACCGACCGTTACGTCACCCGGATCGACGAACTGCTCGCCCACAAAGAGGCAGAGCTCCTCGAGGTGTGATGGCGAGCGACGGATCTCCCCCTTCCGAGAACGCCCAGGACGTGCCGCTGTGGGAGGAATTGCCGGCCGCCCCTCCTACTCCCCGAAGGCGCCGCCCCTGGGAACCGGAGGAACCGGTCGAGCTCCAAGGAGGGCCACCGCTCGCGTTCACCGCCGAGGACTATGTGGCTGCGACCACACAGGAGTATCGAGGCCTGGCCGCCGAAGTCTCTCGAGCCAACGAGACGACGGTGCAACGGCAGGCGGTGGCGGCGGCCATACCTGGGGTAGGAACCGGCTTGATCGGCTTCGAAGACGTCACCGGGGAGATGGGCCTATCCGAACTAGACGTGGAGGCTGAGGAGCAGGCGAGGACCTCTGACCTCACCATGCGGGTGGGCACTGCCCTGGTGCTGGTGACGCTGTTCATGGGCAGCCTGGTGGGTGGCGGCTGGCTCTTCACGGGGTTCGTGACATTGGTAATGGTCCTGGCCATCGGCGAGATTTACGCAACGCTTCGGCGTTACGGCTACGCCCCAGTGGCCCTGTTCGGCTTCCTAGCTGTGATCGGAGCAGCCTTGGCCGGCCATTTGAGTGGGCCGCTGGCGGCCGGGGCTGTCGTCGCCGCCGCGATGGTTGCCGTTGGTCTCTACTACACCCTGGCCAGACGGCGCCGTCCGTTAGAAAACGCCGGGCTCACGGTTCTGGCCGCCGCGTGGGTAGCGAGCCTTTCCTTCGCTGTAATGATCGGTCGGTCCGACAACTCGGTGGTGCTGGTCATGGCTGTGGTGCTGGTCACCGCCTTCTTCGACATCGGGGGATTTTTCGTTGGTCGCAGCTTCGGACGGCGCCGACTCGCCCCGGTTCTCTCACCCAACAAGACCTACGAGGGTCTGTTAGGCGGTGTAGGCCTGGCGGTGGTGGTGGCGTTGCTGATCGAATTCATTCCGCTTTTCGATCCGATCGACATCAAGGGTGCACTCTGGCTTTGCGGTCTGGTCTGTGTCCTGTCTCCGCTCGGGGACGCTGCCGAATCCCTTTTCAAGCGGCAGCTCGGCGTGAAGGACATGAGTGCCCTACTGCCAGGCCACGGTGGGATGATCGATCGCATCGATGGATTGCTGTTCGTCGTCCCGGCTGCCTACTTCCTGTTCGACGCCCTCGACTACCTGTGAGGCCACTTGTCGTCTTAGGCGCCACCGGTTCGATCGGACGCCAGGCCCTTTCGGTCGCCGCCGAGCTCGGCATCTCGGTGGTTGGCCTCGCCGCTCAGAGAGCCGGCCGGGACCTGGCCGAGCTTGCCGCGGGTTGCCCCGAGGCGAAAGTGGCAGTAGCGGGCGGGTCGAAGGACGAGCG
This sequence comes from uncultured Acidimicrobiia bacterium, assembly GCA_964445235.1. GTDB lineage: Bacteria > Actinomycetota > Acidimicrobiia > Spongiisociales > ZC4RG35 > CAYUKI01. The sequence continues at coordinate 3,583 of CAYUKI010000237.1, forward strand.
TGAAGCATTCACCGGTTCGATGGGGCGGCGGGTGGAGTTCGGGATGGAGGCGATCACGGCCCTGGCGGCTTCCCCCGGGTGCACGATCCTTAACGGCATAGTCGGTGCCGCCGGGCTGGCACCATCGGTGGCGGCGCTTGCTGCAGGCAATCGCCTCGCCCTGGCCAACAAAGAGAGCCTGGTGGTGGGGGGTGATCTGGTAACGGCTGTTCTGGCTTCCGGGGGGGGGGAACTCTTGCCCGTCGACTCCGAGCACTCCGCCCTGCACCAGTGCCTGCTAGGCGAGCGTGGCGAAACGATCCGGCGTCTGGTGCTGACCGCCTCCGGCGGGCCGTTTCGAGCGTATGCGGGTGAGGAGCTGGCCGTGGTCACCCCGGAGATG
>CAYUKI010000238.1:0-3946 GCA_964445235.1 uncultured Acidimicrobiia bacterium
CTCGCCACCAAACTCGCCTCTGGCGACATCGTCGAGGTGATCACTTCGAAGAGCCAGGACTCCGGACCGAGCCGGGACTGGTTGGCCTTCGTACGCACCTCGCGGGCCAAAGCGAAGATCAGGCAGTGGTTCCAGAAGGAACGTCGGGACGCCGCGCTCGGCGAGGGCCGCGAGCAGGTCGCGGTCCAACTTCGGCGGGAAGGGTTGGGGCTCGGCGCATCCGAGCGAGACCGGTTGTTGGTTGAGATCGCCGAGGATCTCGGCAAACCCGATCTCGAGTCCCTATATGTGTCGGTCGGGGACGGGTCGATAGCGGCGACGACCGTAGTGGGTCGCTTGGTGCGGCTGGTTCGGCCCGAGGGGGAAGAAGAAGACCTGCTTGCCCCCCCCCGGCGGCGGACTCCAGCCACCGGTGGACCGGGGATCATCGTCGAAGGCCTCGACGACATGCTGGTGCGGGTGGCTCGATGCTGTGCTCCGGTCCCCGGCGACCCCATCGTTGGTTTCGTCACGGTGGGCCGGGGCGTGTCTGTCCATCGCTCCGACTGCACGAATATCAGGGCGCTCGGCGACTACCGAGAACGCATGGTGGAGGTGACCTGGTCACCAGAACGGGTCGGCCGTTTTGCAGTCTGGGTACAGGTGGAGGCACTCGATCGGACCAGGCTTCTGCGCGACGTCACCGCAGCCATCTCCGACCTCGGTGGCAACATAACCGCTTCTTCATCGGTGACCGGACGGGATCGAGTGGCTGTGTTGCGTTACGAGGTCGAGCTCTCCGACCCGGCCCAGGTGGGAAGGCTCTTGGCCGAACTAAAGGGTGTCGACGGGGTCTTTGCCACCTATCGCCTGGCGGCCGATCCCGCCGGCGGCACCGACCAGCGCTGACGCGGGGCCGGGCTATCGGCCGGGGGCGCGAACTAGTCAGCCCCCTTAAGAAAGGGACCCAAACCGCCGATGGGTAGGCATGAGGCGGGTGGTTTCCCCAATCGAACGCGGGGATCGCGGCTTCACCATCATCGAGTCGATGGTGGCGCTGATGATCGTCTTCGGCCTGATGCTGGTGCTGCTGCGCACCTTCGACATGGGGGCGCGGGTGGTGGTCGAGACCAAACGCCAGGCCGCCGCCTCCGCCTTCGCCTCCGAGTTGCTGGAGCGGGCCAAATCCCTCGAGTGGGAGCACATGGGTCTGGCCACGAGTATCAAGGGGAGCAGCTGCGGCACCCAGCAGCTCGGTTGCTACACGACGATCTTTCCCGATCTGACTGTCGATGACCCGGTGGCGGGGGAGTACGGCTTCGGTGGGGAGGTGGTGGTCTTCGCCAACGGCGACGCCTTCAAACCCTTCTTGAACTTCATCGAGGAGGTCGACCGGGACAAGACGAACTTCACCCGCTATCTCTTCATCACCTCGGTCAGAGACGACCCGAGCGACCCGGCTACCGAAAAGTATCGTCGGTTGACCGCCGTAGTCCGTTGGGTGGCCCCCAGTGGATTCCCAGAGGAAATCCGCCTCACCTCACTGGTCTCTCTCTTTACGGAGCCTTCCCAGCCCCTCATCGAGGGCACGGTGACCCTCCGAGGAGGCACCATGACCCTCGAGGGCAACCTGCGAGGCACGACGAAGGTCAACGGCGGGGTGGAGCGCCAGCCTGTCCAGATCAGCTACGTGTTGCCGGCCTTGACGGTGTCGGCGACCAGCGACTACGTCGCGAGCGCCAGCGTCGCGGCTGTGTCCACCTATGCCGACATCCGCTGGTCGGGCCCCGACTTCATCTTCGAGACCGCCGATGACGAGCTGGTGAAGATCGACCCGGCCGAAGAAACGGTCGCCGGCGACGACGATGCCACTAGCTCAACTCCTGTCAACGTTACGTGGGCCACGTATTCACTCGACCCTCCGTTCGAGAACGGCGGCGACCCTCCCAAGGACTACCTCGCCTTCGACCTGCTCAACACCGGGACGGTCGACCTGGGCAATCCTACTCTGGAGGAGGCCATCGGCGAGCGGGAGGCGTACACCGCACACGACGTGGTGGGAGACAACGACAACCTTCCCTACGCTCGTGGCAGCCTGGACGGTCCCGACATCCATGCTGTCGGCTCGCTCGAGTATTTCAGGGCGAATTCCCGCAACCCCTACAACAACAACTGGGGCATCGGCACCGAACTCGCACTCCCCTCATATCGCTTTCTACCGATGGTCCGCAGCCTCAACGACGGCCTCGAGTTCATTGGCGAGGTCGATCGAGACAACACCCTCGCCAATGATCGCCAGGTATCTGCCTCGTACACCTGGGTCGGTAAGACCCTTTACCTCTTCTATGACGATGCCTACAACTACGCGGACAACAACTTCCGTGGCTGGGTGGTGATCGAGCTACCCACCTTGTCGGGGGTCAACGTTCAGTCGGGCGAAGGCGCCGTCAGCCCCCTCCACACTCCTACCGTTTCTTCCGATCTGTTGGTTACGGTCTGGAATCCCAGCTCGAGCAGCTACGACCAGGTCTGGCCCACCGGCCTCGAAACCTTCGCCACTTCCGAAGACCAATCGTGGGCCGTCGAGATAGACGACGGCGCCGGTGGTCCCATCGTCCACTTGTTGACAGCTCCGCTGACGCCGGAAATCCAATACGAGTTCAGTGGTTCGTTGCAGATATCGGGGTGGTCGTTCGCAACTGCCGATGACGCCGTCGGGAATCAGGCCTCGGCTGGGTTCTTCGCCGATCGCATCGTTAGCGGGACCCTCCACTACTACGCCTACGACGTTTTCTTGGACGACGAGCTCTTCGACATCACCATGAACTTCGACGCCGGCGGGGTCAACGTGGAGACCGCGTATACCGACTCGGAATCCTCATGAGAAGTCGCTTCGCCTCCGATCGGGGCATCACCCTTACCGAGCTGATGATCGGCATCTCCATCATGATGGTGGTCGGGGTGATCTTCACCCAGACGCTGGCTACGAGCCTGATGGTGACCCGCGACCTCCAAGGAGCAACCGCCCAGAACGACAGCACTCGACTGGCGATCCAACAGATAGACCGTGAGTTCCGAGGCGCCGAACGGATCTGCGACCCCGGGCAAGGCATCGAGAGCGCCGGCGATCGGCTCGAGTTCCGCACCCGGGCCTTTGCGGGGGCGGCTCCCCCCACCGGTTACGAGGACATCGTCTACGAGCTGCGCGATCCCGATGGGGACGGTGGTTACACGACGTTGCAACGCTCCGATGACAGCGGCACTACCTGGCGCACGGTCATCGAAGGGATGATGAACCAGATAGTGGTCGACGAAGCCATCAACACGGCCCTCAGTCGGCCCGCCGGAACACCGGGCGTGCCTGTGTTCGAGACGCTCGGAGGCACTGTCGACGCCACCCCGAGTCAGGGCAAGGTGATCTCGTTGCGCCTGTGGGTCGATGCCAACCAGAACGATCGGCTCGACCCACGACAGGAGTCCACCGAGGTCACCGGCCGCAACATTTGGAACCCAAATTCGACCAGCTGCTGAGGAAGGAATGAAACACTTCAAAAACGACGATGGCATGGGCATTGTCACCGCCTTGATGGTGGCGTTCGTCGTATTCACGCTGGCTGGAACCTGGTACGCCTTGTCGGTCCATGAGCTGGATGAGGTCGGGTTCGACCGTCACCGCCGTACTGCCGTCAACGCCGCCGAATCGGGCGTCCGAGAGGCCATGTACCTGTTGGCCGAGAACGTTGTCATACCCGGCTACACGGACGGCTTTCGAGAGGAAGCCGAGCTCCCCGGGGGAGCCAGCTTCGGCGCCACCGCGGGGAGCTGCAATCTGACCAGCCTTGAGACCGCCGACGGCGTGGCCGCTGGCGAGTATTGGGTGCGGAGCGAGGAGACCGGCGACCTCCGCTACCTCATCGAGGCATGGGGCTTCGGACCGGCCGTCGGGGCCCGCCATCCAGTGTGCGAA
>CAYUKI010000239.1:0-2737 GCA_964445235.1 uncultured Acidimicrobiia bacterium
ACGTGCCCCGGGCCCGTCAGCTGGCGACCACCATGATCGGCATCGGCCGGAGTCATGGCGTGCCGGTACACGCTGTCCTCACCGCTATGGATCAACCGCTCGGACGCGAGGTTGGCAACGCCGCCGAGATCAGGGAGTCGATCGACGTTTTGCGAGGAGAGGGCCCTCCGGATCTGGTGGAGTTGACCCTGTTGCTCGGCGAGAGAATGCTGAAACTGGCCGGCGTCGGGGGGGGGCGAGGCGCCCTCCAGCAGACGATCGACTCGGGGGCTGGGTTCGAGAAGCTGCTCGGTGTCGTGGCCGCCCAGGGGGGTGACCCTCGCACCATCGAAGATCCCCGTCTCCTTCCTACCGCCAGGCTCCGCCAGACCATCCCAGCTCCGACGGCGGGTGTGGTGAACCGGTGCGACGCCCTGACCATCGGTGTGGGTGCCATGCGACTGGGGGCAGGCCGAGAACGCCAGGAAGACTCGATCGACCCCGCCGTCGGAGTGACCGTCCACTCCAAGGTAGGTGACCGCGTCGGCCGCGGCGACCCCCTCGCCACCGTTTACTACAACGACCCGGGGCGATGGGAAGCTGCCCGCCCGCTTTTGGAGTCGGCCTGGAGTCTGGCCGATGAGGCTTCGCCTCCCGCCCTCGTCATCGAGGAGATCGGGTGAGCTACGAGGACCTGGAGGCGGCCGCCGCCACCATCGCCGAGACCACCGGCCGCGCCCGTCATTCGACGGTGGTGATATTGGGCTCCGGCCTCGGTGCCTACCCCCAGACCCTGGCGGGCGCAAAGGCCGTTCCCTACCGACACATACCCGGATTCCCGGTTCCACAGGTGTCCGGCCATGCCGGCACCCTCTACTCGGCCCAAATGGGAGAAACCGCGGTGCTGCTCCTGGCCGGCCGGGCTCACGCCTACGAAGGACACTCCATGGAAGCGGTGGTGTTCGCGGTGAGGAGTTGCATCCTCGCCGGTTGCCGGCGGGTGGTGTTGACCAATGCCGCCGGGGGCTGCCGCGACGGCCTCGCGCCGGGGGACCTCGTGCTCATCACCGACCATTTGAACCTCAGCGGTCGCAATCCACTGGTCGGGCCCAACGACGATCGGCTAGGTCCTCGCTTCCCCGATCAGAGTTACGTTTACACCCCTTCGTTGCGGGCCTTGGCCCTCGAGGTCGGTCGGGAGGTTGGTGTCACCCTCAAGGAAGGTGTCTACGCCTGGCTGCTCGGTCCTACCTATGAGACGCCAGCCGAGATCAGGATGCTCCGCACTCTCGGGGCCGATTTGGTCGGAATGTCGACGGTTCCCGAGGCGATTGCCGCCCGCCACATGGGCGCAGACATTCTCGGCATCTCGCTCGTGACCAACCTGGCGGCGGGGCTCTCGCCTGCCCGCCTAGCCCACGAGGAGGTGCAGGAGTCTGCCGACCGGGCCAGCAACCGTTTCACACGTCTCCTAAACGCCCTTTTGCCAAGACTCTGAACCGACGATACTTCGGGGATGGAATTCCCTCCCCCCTCTCCATTCGAGGATGCCCCCGATCCGACCGTTCTAGTCGGGGGCGCTCCCCAGTCGGCTGCCAAGCGCCGCCGAGGTCCGATCCTGGCGTTGTCAGCCTTTGCGGCCGTACTCGCCTTGGGGGGAACCGCCTTCGCGGTCCAACGGTGGCTCGACACGACCAACCAAGATGCAGCCTCCTCGATCCCCGCCGATATGGACTTCTACATCGGCATCGACGCAGTTCGGCTGCTCGCCGAGGACACTACGGAAGTCTTCGACACCCTGGCAAGGGTCTTCGATGACACGGGCGGATCAGACGACTATTTGACCGAGCTCGACCGGAGCCTCTTCGAAGAGACCGGTTTCGACTTCACCAACGACATTCGGCCCTGGGTCGGTCGGACCGCCGCGGTGGGGTTCAATATTCCCGGCTTCACAGCAGACACGGTGTATGCAGCGGAGTTGACGCCCGAGGCAATCTTCGCAGTGGAGAGCCGCGACGATGCCGCCGCCGCGGCCTTCCTCGACAAGTTGTCGCAGGCGCTTTCCGAGGATGGCCTGACGATGACCGAAACGGTGCTCGACGGGGTCAGAGTGTCCGAGGGCTCCGACGTCGCCTTCGCCATCGATGACTCGGTGGTGCTGATCGGCACTCCGAGCCTACTCCGCCGGGCCCTGGCCCTCGATCCTACCGAATCGTTGTCGGCGTCCGCCGAATTCTCCGCTCTCACCGGGGAACTCCCCCAAGACCGCTTCCTGACCGGTTACGTACAACCCGGCGCCTTCGACTCCTTGTCCACGGGCCTCACCGGCTCTGCCGTCAACCCGGCCGGCGGGGTGTTGGGGATGGCGTTCTCAGCCGGCGTCCGACCAGAAGGTCTCGCCTTCGAATACGTCGCTCGACTGGATGCACAAGGAACGGCGCTCGCCCAGGAGATGTTGGCGGGAAGCCAACAGTTCTTCGATGCACTCCCCGCCGGCACGGTGGCATTCGCTCAATTCGGAAGCGTGGCCTCCTATTGGAAACAGCTCGGTCAGAGCATCGAAGGATTGGGAATGGACCTGGAAAGCCAGATCGAGTCGTTCAACGCCGAGATCGGACTCGACATCGTCAACGACGTCATCATTCGTCTCGACCAACCCTCGGGAATCGCCATGTATCGATCGACGGTGGGAGGGTTGGCGGTCGGTACTGGATACCCGGTCGGCCTGCTGGCCGCAGTGATGGTCGTGGTCGCGGTG
>CAYUKI010000239.1:2747-3942 GCA_964445235.1 uncultured Acidimicrobiia bacterium
AACGAGCACGCCCGAACTACTGACGGGGCCGCTCGACACCCTGGCCGCCTACGCCGAAGCCTCCGGGTCCGCCGTCCGCCGCTCCGGATCGCTTTATGTGTTCGGCGACGGCCCCGACGACTTCGCCGCCGCCGGAGTAGTCGGAAGCTGGCTGGCCATCGGTACCGATGCTGGCGAATTGCAGACCTTTGGCACCGGTCAGGGAGACTTTGCCGCCGACCCGACGTACACCGAAGCCCGCCAGCTCATCGACAGCGAGACGGTTTCGTTCTACGCCAACGTGGGCGGCATCATGGCCATGTTCGACCTACCAGCAGACCAGAGCGCCTCCTGGGCGCCCATCAAGGCCGTGATTGGCGGTGGGTCGATCAACGGTGACCTTCAAAGGGTCACCGCGGCCATTCTCGTCGACCACTGACCGCCGGGCCGGGGCCGCCGGCCGGTTACCATCGCCTCTCCCCTAGCAAGTGAGGCTTTTCGATGCGCGTGGTCGTCTGCTGCAAGCAGATCCCTGACCCGGCCACCCCCTACGCCCTCGACCCTGCCACCCACCTGTTGATCCGCCCCACCGAACAGATCCTCGACGACACCGACCGGTATGGAATCGAGATGGGTCTTCAAGTCGCCGGCGCCACCGGTGGGACCGTCACTCTCGTGTCGATGGGCCCGGCCGGGTCTCTACAGGGCATCCGCCAGGCGCTGGCGATGGGTGTCGACGCCGCGATAGTGATCGACGACACCGGCCTCAAGGGCGCCGACGCTCTGCTCACCGCCCGGATACTCGCCGGTGCCATTGCCCGCCAGGGTTTCGACCTGCTGATCGCCGGCACCGAGTCGACCGACGGCTCGGCGGGGGTGGTCCCGCAAATGATTGCGGAAATCCTCGGGGTTCCAGCACTCACCTACGCGACCAAGGTCGCAGTGGAAGGGGATCGGGTGACCATCCACCGCCAGACAGCCTCCGGTTACGACGTGGTCGTCTCCCCGATTCCCGTCGTGGTATCGGTCACCTCCGGTGCAGTCGAGCCCCGTTATCCGACCTTCAAGGGAATCATGGAAGCCAAGAAGAAGCCGCTCACCACCATCACCGCCGCCGAACTGGGAGTGGACATCACCATCGGTCAGGAAATGGTGTCGGCCGAGGCCGCCCCGGAGCGGTCCGGCGGCCGGAAGATCGAAGACGATGGTGAGGCCC
>CAYUKI010000240.1:0-3926 GCA_964445235.1 uncultured Acidimicrobiia bacterium
CTCACAGGTAATGGCCCGAGGCAGCACCTTCGTACATCCCGACGTCGCTCGAACCGTTCCCGTTGTCGCCGTCCACGACCCTGGCGACGACCCGCTCGCTGGTTCGATCGACTGGACCACGTGGTATGTCTTCCTCGACTGGACCCAGGACGGATGGAGGGCCATCGGCATGTCGGTGGATTCCTACGCCCCTTGAGTGGAAACCGAATTCAGCTAGGCGACCGATCGGGTCCTGCCTTTGGGCGGCAAGGCCACCTTCTCGACGAACTCCTCCAGTTGACGGAGGTTGCGAACCTCGAACACGCCATCGCAATAGCGGGTGTAAGCCCCCATCACCGAATCCCCAGTATCCCAGTACGGCTTCGGTTCGGGGTTGAGCCAGTAGAACGCCCGGGAGGCCGCGGCCACCTCGGCGAGCAACTCTGCTCGGGGAGGCCGGTAGTTGTTGCGAGCGTCACCGGTGATGATCACGGTGGTTCGCGGTGACAGGCTCGACCCATACCGGTCGACGAACTGTTCCAAAGAATGGCCGTAATCGGAGTGGCCGTCCCTCCAAGCGACGTCGGCCTCGGCGGTGACCCGTGCCATGACGGCGGCGAACTCCATCCCGGGTTCAAAAAAATCGGTGATCTCATCGATCGAGTCGATGAAAGCGAACGCCCGTAGCTTGGAGAACTGCTCCGACATGGCGTAGACGAACTGGAGGGTGAAACGAGCGAAGGTCGCCATCGAACCGGAGATGTCGCAGAGGAGGAAGATTTCGGGCCGGTGGGGACGGGGGGCCCGGAAGACCGGTTCGAGTGGCACACCACCAGTAGAGAGAGAACGCCGCACCGTCCTCCGGAAGTCGAGCCGGCCACCTCGCTGACGTTTACGTCGTTGGGCAAGCCTGGCGGCGAGCTTGCGGGTCAGCGGCTCGATGGCCGACTCGATCTCGGCCAGATCGTCCCTGGTGGCGTGCATCAGATCGACATCTTCGAGAAGGGGTTTCCGCAGCGTTCTGGCGACCGCTTCCCGGCCCCGGTCGGCCACCAACCGGCGGCGGATCTCGGCGCGCAGCTCTTCCTTTAGTTGCTCGAGGCGCCTAGTGACATCTTCGGTGGCGAGACGTCGCTCGAGGTCGGACAAGTCGGGGCTGTCGCCCAACGTTGCTTCCAGCAGCCGATTCTCGAGGGCTTCGAGGTCTAATTGCCGAAGCGTCCGATAGAGGTAATAGGTGCCTCCCACCGGGCGCCCGGGTTCCATGCCGGCCAGCAGTTCGACAGCCAGGCGAGCGGCCGAGGCCAAACCTTCCTGGTCGCCTTGGAGTAAGGCCGCCAAGAGCGCCTCGAGCAGGTCGGCCATGCCCGACCGGTCCCCCCCCCGGCCGGGCGGTGACGCCTCCCTGCTGGCCTCGGCCGTCGGAGCCCCGGGGGGAGGTCGATGAAGTGCGAAGAAAACCTCGAAGGCAACGTCGAAGGCTCCTTGATGGCGGGCGTTCTTCACCAAAGTGGCGGCTAGGGCCTGCTTGAAACCGGGCCGGTCGGCCAGGTCGGTGTGGCGGAGTGCGGACATCGCGTCGATCGCCTCCACCATCGACACCGGGATGCCGACGGCCCGCAACTCGTGGACGAAGGAGAGAAGGGTAGGTAGCAGGTCGGTGGGGCGCTCGTCGACGACCTGGTTCACCGCTGACCGCTGACAGTGAGCTGTTTTTGCGCCTTCTCGATGTCGGCCTGGTATTTGAGAAGCACGTGCAACGTGTCAGCAAGAATGGGGTCGTCGACGTCTGTGTGTCCGAGGGCGATCAGGGTGCGGGCCCAGTCGATCGATTCTGACACCGACGGCGCCTTCTTTAGTTCGAGGTCCCGCAGCGACCGGACCACTCTTGCCACCTGAGCGGCCAGGTGCTCGCCGATCCCCTCTACTCGAGCCAGCAGGATCGCCTGCTCGCGAGTCGGGTCCGGATACCCGATATGCAGGAATAGGCATCGCCGTTTCAGCGCCTCGGACAACTCCCGGGTGTTGTTGGAGGTGAGCACGACCAACGGTTGGGTGTGGGCGCGGATGGTGCCCAATTCCGGTATCGACACTTGGAAGTCGGACAGGATCTCCAGCAGCAGCGCCTCGGTCTCGACCTCGACCCGGTCGACCTCGTCGATCAGCAACACCACCGGCTCTCGCGCCTGGATGGCCTCCAACAGGGGACGGGCGAGAAGGAACTCCTCCGAGAAGATGTCGTGTTCGAGCTGGGCCCAGTCGTGGTCAGCATCGGCTTGGATGCGGAGGAGCTGCTTTTTGTAGTTCCATTCGTACAGAGCCTTCGACTCGTCGAGGCCCTCGTAGCACTGAAGCCGAATGAGGCGGCGACCGCTGATGGTCGCCAGCGCCTTGGCCAGTTCGGTCTTCCCCACCCCGGCCGGGCCTTCGACGAGGATCGGCTTGTTCAATCGGTCGGCGAGAAAGACCACCTGGGCGATCCGTTGATCGGCCAGGTAACCAGCCTCCCCAAGGCGACGACCAATCTCGGCGGGGTCTTCGGGCAGGAGGCTCATCGGATCTGGCCGTCGCCGCGCAATACGTAGCGCTCGGAAGTAAGCGCCCGAAGGCCCATGGGACCGCGCACGTGCAGCTTCTGGGTGGAAATGCCGATCTCGGCCCCGAAGCCGAACTCCTCCCCATCCGTGAAACGGGTGCTGGCGTTGACCATCACCACCGCCGAGTCGGTCCGGGCGACGAACCGGTCGGCGGCGTTGAGGTCGGAGGTGACGATGGCTTCGGTGTGTCCGGTCCCGTACCGGTTGATATGGGCGATCGCTTCCTCGAGGTTGGGCACCACCCGGATGGCCATGATCAGGTCAAGGTATTCGGTCGGCCAGTCGTCCTCATCGGCGGGTTTGATGACGCTCGCCAACTGTTGGGAAGCCGCGTCGCCCCGCAACTCGACGCCGGCATCGGCCAGCAGCTTGGCAACCTTGGGAACGAACTCATCGGCAACCTCGCGGTGGACGATGACCTTCTCGGCGGCGTTGCAGACCCCTGGCCGGCTGGTCTTGGCGTTGACCACGATGGCGGCGGCCATCTCCAGGTCGGCCGTGGCATCGACGTAGACGTGGCAATTGCCGGCGCCGTCGATCACCACGGGGACGGTGGCGTCGGCCTCTATGGCGGCGAGGAGGTTCGGACCACCACGGGGGACGAGCAGATCGACCCAGGCCTTGGCCCGCATCAGCGCCCGGGCCCCTTCCCGGCTGGTGTCCTCGAGGACCTGAACGCCGTCGGCGGGCAGCCCGGCGGCCTCCAGGCCGTCGCGGAGAATGGCCCCAATGGCCAGGTTGGATCGGAGGGCATAAGAGGAGCCGCGCAGGAGACTGGCGTTGCCCGACTTCAGGCAGAGAGCAGCAGCGTCGGCGGTGACGTTGGGGCGGGCCTCGTAGATGACCGCCACTACTCCCAATGGGACCCGCACCCGGCTGGCCTTGATGCCGTTGGGGAAGGTCCAACCCTCGGTCACCTCGCCGATCGGGTCGGCCAGCGCCGCCACCTTGGTCAGACCGGCCGCCATCCCATCGATGCGCTCGGGGGTGAGCTCCAGGCGATCGAGCAGCGGCCCCGTTATGCCTTCTTGTCGAGCCTGGTCCATATCGGCGGCATTGACGTCGATCAGGTTCTCGCTGCTGGCGGTGAGCCCGCTGGCCGCTTCCAAGAGGGCGGCGTTCTTCGCCGGGGTGCCGGCCGTCGCCATTAGCCGAGCGGCGTCCCGAGCTCGACGGCCAAGGATGTCGATCATTGGCGAGATTCTAAGAGGCCGTCAGCCTCCAATTGCCTCGGTCCCCTCCGAGGGGCACCGGACCCTGAACCCTGGAACCGCCGGTCGTACGCGTCACCCCTCGGGCCGGATTGTCGAAAGTTGGTGGCGCGGCCCGAACTTTCGACGATCCGCGTCA
>CAYUKI010000241.1:0-3904 GCA_964445235.1 uncultured Acidimicrobiia bacterium
CCTACGTCTGGACCAGCCGCCTCGGCCACACCTACCTGATAGGTCCGCAACCGCCCTAGAGGCGAGGGCCCTCTGTCGGGGAACCTATGAATGTGCTCCAATGTTGGACATGACTCGGACGAGATCGTGATAGCGACTGGCCAGCCGGGTTGAGTCGCTCATAACCGGAGGGAGAGCGCGCCCAGCCCGCCGAAATGTGACCTACCGGCTCCTGCGAAACGCAGAAAGGCTGAGCCGCGCTGACGGGCTCAGCCTTCTCCGATCCCGTGCCGGCGCAGCTCGGCCACCACGAAATCGGGAGTGAGGGGGAAGGAGTTGAACCAGACGCCGGTGGCGTCGTGGAGGGCGGCGATCACCGCCGGCGCATAAGGGATGAATGGCATCTCGGCCATGCCGCGGGCACCGAAGGGGCCGCGGGGATCCGGATTCTCGAGGATCTCTGAGTACACGGCGGTGGGAATGTCACCGATCCCGGGAATGAGGTAGACGCTCAGCCGCGGGTTCTGGATGTGTCCGTTCTCCACGACGACCTTCTCGGTGACGGTATAGCCATGCGCCTGCACCACCCCTCCTTCGATCTGGCCCTCCACGAGTTGGGGGTTGATGGCCTTGCCGGTCTCGACCGCACAGACCACGCCGTCCACCTGGATGAGGCCAGTTTCGACATCCACCGACAGGTCGACGGCCTCCGCCACATAGCCGTAACAGAAGTTGGGTTGCCCTGCCCCGGTCTCGGGATCGAGAACATCGGTGGGGGGGGGAACGTATCGGAACCGGCCAACGGCGGGACGTTCGCCGTCGTTCCAACGTTTGAGCGCCTCCTCGGCGGCCCCCAGGATCGAGTTGCCGACCATGAACGTGAGCCGCGAAGCCGAAGCCGAACCCGAATCGCCTGAGGTGGCGGTGTCCGAGTAGCGAGTCTCCACCTGGGCAACGTCGAGCCCGAGAGCCTCAGCCGCCATCTGCCGAAACGCCGTGTAGCCACCCTGCCCGACCTCGGCGGCGGCGTGGATCAGGACGGCACGCTCCAACGCTTCATCGCCGTGAAGCTCGATGATCGCCTCACAGCGCTCGGCGAAACCGAATGAGAACCCGACGTTCTTGTACGCGCAGGCAAAGCCCCGGCCCCGCCTGATCGACCCGGCGGCCACCGGCAGGGTGGCGAATGACGACGGACCCGGGCCGTTGCGGCCAAGGTGTCGGGCCGCCGAGCTGGCGGCGGCCTCGATCACCGCCTTGATGGTCACCCCGAGGGGCAACTCAACCTGGGTGATGCCGATCCCGCCGTCTTCGAGGGCATTGCGGAGCCGCACCTCGACCGGGTCGATGCCGAGCACATCCGCCAACTTGTTGAGCTGGGTCTCGATCGCAAAGGTCCCCTGGGGGGCGCCGAACCCGCGAAAGGCGCCGGTGACGGGTGCGTTGGTGTAGACGGCCCGGCTGTCGATGCTGGCGTTGGGAATCTCATAGGGGCCGGCCAGCGTCAAGTGCATGTTGCCGAGCACCTTGTTGGTGGTGTAGTTGTAACCACCGGCATCGAGTACGGCGTCGACCTCGAGCGCCGTGATCCGGCCATCCCGAGTGGCTCCGAGCCGATGGTGGATCCGGCCGCGGTGGCGCTTGTGGTGGCCAATGATCGACTCTTCGCGTGACCATTCACATCGGATCGGCCGGTCGATGCCTCGCCGATGCAGTTTGAGGGCGGCGGCCGCCATGACGATCTGGAGGCTCATGTCCTCTCTTCCACCAAACGCCCCCCCCACCGCCGGGTAGATCACCCGTACTCGCTCGGGAGCGAGGTCGAGGGCGTGGGCGATTTGCTCTTGATCCTCGTGGGCCCACTGGCCGGCGATCTCCACCGTCACCCGACCCGCCTCGTCGATGTAAGCGATGGCCGCCTCCGGTTGCAGGTAGGCGTGCTCCTGGTAGGGCAGGTGATAGACCTCGTCGATGACCACTTCGGCGGCAGCCCACCCGGCCGCCAGGTCACCTTTCCTTATCCTCAGGTGGTAATAGGCGTTGGAATCCTGGCCGTTCTCGGGATGGAGGAGGGCATCGGAGGCCAGCGACTGCTCGACGTCGGCGAGCACTGGCAGTTGCTCCCATTCGGCGGCGACGGCCATCGCACCGACCAGGGCCGCTTCGGTGGTCTCGGCCACGACCACCGCAATCTGATCACCCTCCCACCTGCTGAGTTCGCCGGCCACTCCCGAGCGGCCGGTATCCGTGGTCCCGATGAGCACCGGTTGGTCGCGTATGGTCAGCCCGTACTCGTTGAGAGGAATGTCCTGGGAGGTCAACACCTCCACGACTCCCGGGATGGCCCAAGCCCTCGACACGTCCAGGTTGACCAGCCGGGCGTGGGGTTGGTTGGTGAACAAGACCTTGGCGTGGAGGAACTCGTCCCGGCGCAGGTCGGCGGGGTAAGGCGTTGCCCCGGTCACCTTGCCGAGGGCGTCCAATCGCGGGAGCGAGGCGCCGATGCTCATCGTCCGGACGCCTGGTCCACGGCCGCCAGAATCTTGTAGTAGCCGGTGCAGCGACAGAGGTTCCCCGACAGCCCCAGCTTCGCTTCCTCCACGTTTGGATGGGGTCGTTCTTCGAGCAACTTGGCACCTGCCATGAGGAAGCCGGGAATGCAGAAGCCACACTGAACGGCCCCTTGGTCGATAAAGGCCTGCTGGAGCGGGTGTAGTCGTCCATCGGCGGCCAACCCCTCGATGGTGACTATCTCGCAGCCATGAGCCGCGGCGGCCGGTACGAGGCAGGCCATCACTGCCCGGCCGTTGAGATGCACGGTGCAGGCCCCACATTCCCCTTCACCGCAACCCTCCTTGGTGCCGGTCAGGCCGGCTCTCTCGCGCAGCCAATCGAGCAGGGTCATCGAGACTCCCGGAGCCCTCACCGGGGAACCATTGACGGTGGCGCGAATGGGGGTGTCGGGGGCGTGGTGGCGGCTGAACTCGGAGCCGCGCCGGCTTACAACGGCGGCCGACAACGTCACCGGCCAGACCGGCCAACGGTCCCGCTCTCGGCCGTCTCGGAGGGTGCGGAGCGCCCTGCCGACCATCACCCGCACTTGCGCGGTGCGATATGAGGCTGTGGCGCGAATGTCATCGATGGGATGCAAATTCTCGGCGACGGCTTTGGCCACAGTTGCCACGGTCGAGTCGTCGAGGCGGGATCCGATCAGGAGAGCGGTGTCGGCGGCCACGATGGTGGGGGCCACGCTCCCCAGCAGGAGGCGAGCCTCGGTCACAACACCGTCCTCCAACGACACCACGGCCGAAAGATGCACGACCGAAATGGCCTGGGACCGGCGCAAGCCGAGCTTCACGAATATGCCACGCTGGTGACCGTCAAGCGCTTGGAACGAGATCTCGGTGAGCATCTCGTCGGGTGCGAGTACCGAGCGGCGCACGCCGGTGTAGAAATCGGCCAGGCGAATTCGCCGGGTGCCGCGCATTGACTGCAGAGTCACCTCGGCATCAAGGGACTCCAGGGCCGAGATCGTGTCGTTGGCGGGACTGGCGGTCACCAGGTTCCCGGCAATGGTCGCCCGGTTGCGAAGCTGCGGCGACCCGACCTCCAAGCACGCCTGGACGAGGGGCAGGGCCCTTTCCACCAGCAATTGTGAGCTGACCGCCTGGTTGTGGGTGACGAGCGGGCCGATTCTGATCGTGTCGCCGACGGCGTCGATCCTGTCGAGTCCTTCGATCCGGGTGATGTCGATGAGGGTGTCGATCTCCGGACGAAGTCCTCGTTCGCATTCGAGCAGCAAATCGCTGCCTCCGGCGATCAACCGTGCCCCCCCCCGGCTGAGTAGCTCCAAGGCCTCCTCGACCGAGCCGGCCGTGTAGTAGCTCCCTATCCGAAGGGCCTGAGCCTGGACCGGGTGCACTAG
>CAYUKI010000242.1:0-3863 GCA_964445235.1 uncultured Acidimicrobiia bacterium
CTTCGCCACCGACGGTTTGTGGGCCGAGCCTTACCTGATCGCTCGGATCGAGGACTCGACCGGCAAGGTGATCTACGAACACGTACCGCAGCCGCGTCAGGTGGTCGACCCGTCGGTGGTGGCCGCCGCCCGCCAGCCGCTCCTGAAGGTGCCGACCGCGGAAGGAACCGCCGAGAGAGCCAACATCGAGCGCTCTCAGGGCGGCAAGACCGGCACCCACCAGGAGTACCGAGACGCCTGGTACGTGGGGTTCACTCCCGAGTACAGCACCGCGGTGTGGGTGGGTTTCGAGGGCGAGCAGATCCCGCTGCGGAACGTGATCATCAACGGGAGGCAGTACGACCGAGTGTTCGGTGGAACGGTGCCGGCGCCCATCTGGGCCGAATACATGAAGGCCATACTCGCCGAGGCCCCGGACGCCGGCTTCCCACCCGACCCGCCCGGTCTAGAACTGTTCCTCGACCCCCCTCTCACCAGGGTGCCGTCGGTGGTAGGTCTGACCGAACAACAGGCCCGCGACCGGATGAGCGCCAACCTCCTCCATGCCGCCGTCCAGGCGGTGGGTTCCCTCGAACCGGCCGGAGTCGTCGTTGCCCAGGGTGCCGCACCCGGCGCCAAGATCCCCCAAGGCACAGGGGTGCTGGTGCAAGTGTCTAACGGGACCCCCCCATCCGCTCCCCTGCCCGAACTGACCGGTCTGTACCTGGAGACCGCCCTGGCCGAGCTGAGGACGTTCCAAAACCTGTACAACGTCAGGCTCAACGTGCTCATCGTTCACCAATCCGTGACCGACCCCGCCCAACTGGGCCTCGTGGTGAGCACCACTCCGTTGGCGACGGAGTACGTCGGCCGCGGCACCACCGTCACCCTGGTGGTCGGCCAGTAGCGACCATCGGTCGGATCTGCCACCAAGACTCGATTCGATGCCCCTCCCGAAAAGGTTTTAACACACTTGACGATGCTCAACGTTATCTGATATAACTCGTCGCTATGGAATACGCGGTGCCCGACGAAGCCGATGCCCGTCCTCCCTCTGCATCGAACCCTGCATCAAATGCTGCGCCGAACTCGGGCACCGCGCTCCGCCCCACCGTGGTCCCCCGCGGCGAGCTCACCCCAACCACCCGGGACTGCCCCGACGGCGTCACCCCCACAGACCCCTATGTGCTGAAGTTCTGGACGGCGGCGCTCGGGCCCGGAGCGGTGGCAGACCTGTTGCGCTTGGTGGCGGCGGCCAGACACTCCGAACCGATCCGCCGGCCCCTCTACTTGGCGGCCCTGGTCAGAGAGGAGTTGGCCGGTTTCGACGAGAACGGAAACGTCTGGGTCAAGGGGCGCATCCCGTTCCTGACCTCCCGCTTGTTACGCCGCCTTCCACCGGGACTACGCGCCGAACACCGCCACTACGTCGAAATGCGCCGTCCGTAATCGGTCGCCGGCAGGCGGAGTCTCAGAGAGGGTCGACCCGCAGCAGCGTTCGGGCCAGGAACGAAGCCATCTGGTCACGGGGCAGCTTCAGGTCGGGCTCGAAGGCGCCGTCGGTCACGGTCACCCCGAGTTGGCGGAGCTGGTTCACCGCCCTCTGGCTATCGGCCGACAGATGGCCGATATCGGCGTAACCCTGGGAGGAACCGTCGGGCAGGGGAAGCCCATCCATGCTCATCAACCGGGTGAGGAAAAGGGCCATCTGCCAGCGGGTGACGACGGCATCGGGGGCATACGTGGTGGCACTGGTCCCCTGGGTGATGCCCATCACCTTCAATTGGTTGATGGCGTCCTGGTAGGCCTGAGGAAGGAGACCGATGTCGGCGAAACCTTGGGGCGCCGGCGGCGGTATTGCGAAGCCGGCGGCGGTCTGCAGCCTGGTCAGGAACAAGGCCATCTGCCATCTTGTCACGGTTTCTGCCGGGCAATAGAGGTCGGCCGCACACCCCTGAGTGATGCTTCGTTCCCAGATCGAGACGATGTCGGCCTCGTGGACCGAGCCTTCGTCGTCTTTGAAGGGCGGGAAGAAGGTCTCGGCCGCGCTCACCGAAAACCACGATGAACGCAGCCCGAGTGCCGACTTGATCTGTCGGCCGGTCTTGGTGAGGCTCTGGACGGTTCCGGCCAGGGTCCCAGCCACCTGCACCGACGCCACGCTTCCCGAGGGGTTCCAGGCTGTGATCTGCATGGTGGTGACCGAGTCGAGACCCAGACCGGAGGCGGCGTCGGTTGCTGTCACCGGATCGGTCCAATTGGCGAACGGGTTGAACGGATCGAGCGACCACGGATCGTTGACCGACTGGAGGTAGGGAAGGAGCGTGGTCTGGCCAAGCCCGGTGACGTTGCTCTCGGTCATGCCGCCCGATGACGACGAGTAGTAGCCGATGATCACGGTGAGATCGGCCGCCAGCGGATGGCTGATCAACCGCCCGGCGGTGGCGTCGACCGCCGCCACCCAGTTGGCGCCGTACTGGGCGGTCTCCTTCGAATAGCCAGCGTAGTTCTGGTCGACCACGCTGCCATAGAGCTGGCACCAGCAGGCCGCCCTACGACCGGAGTCGAGGTTCGGCTCGGCCCCCCAGCGAATCGCTTGGCGCAGCGCGTACGTGCGAGCGGCTACCACCTGCGCCTGCAAAGCCGCCGCCGGCCAATCGGAGGGCATCTCCCCCAACCCGTAGAGATAGCTCTCTATCGGGGTCTCCAGGACAACGTGGAACGCCGCGGTGCCGGCCGGACGAATGCGGAGGGTCCCGCGGGCGTAGCTAGCACCGGAGTCGGAGAAAACCACCTGCACCGAGGGCTGGAGGTCCCAGGTGATGGACGCCTCACAGGTGCCGGGGTTGCCCACTGCCACCCCCCCCCGGAAGAACTGGCACAACCCACCGCCCAACGTTCGGAAGTCCCACGACTCGCCGGGCTGGGCGAACTGGGTCGGGCATACGCCCTCGCCGTCGTTGGCCTTGCAGAGGCCAGCTGCTCCCCCCACCAACTGAAAGGGCAGAACGGTCTGATTCTGGCGGAGGCCGATCCACAAAGGATCGGGGTCGGTTACCAGGTAGTGGTCGACCGGCAGGGTCTCGGTGATGGGCCGGAGCGTCACACCGGAGTAGTAGTAGCTGAGGATCTGGTCGACGGATTGGCCTGCCACGGCCATGGCTCGGGCCCCGTACTGGGAGAGCCCGACGCCGTGGCCCCAGCCGCGCCCATCGAAGGTGAAGGTCGGTAGGGCCTGAGCCGGAGTCGCCCAGGCCGGAAGTGTGGCCACGACCAGCGCCAGGGCCAACAACACTCGTCTCACGAAACCACCCCCAACAACCGGAGGGTGCGGGCGACGAACGACGCCATCTGCTCCCGAGAGACGTTCTGGTCGGGCTCATAGGTGCCCACCGCCAGCGTGATGCCGAGTTGGCGTAGCTGGTTGATGGCACCTTGGTGGTCGGCGGGAAGAGCGGCGAGGTCGATGTAGCCCTGATCGCTCGGAGGCGGCAGGCTGAAGCCGGCCCGAGCAAGGAGCCGGGTCAGGAACAGCGCCATGTGGGCCCTCGTGACGGTGCCGGCCGGTGCAAAGGTGGTTGGTGAGGTGCCGGTGGCGATCCCCAGTTGGCGAAGCTGCTCGATGGCCGCGGCTTGATCGACCAGGAGGGCGGCGGTATCGGTGAAGGTGGCACCGCCTGAGATCGGAAGCACCTTGCCCGCCGCGGTCCAGGTCCTGGTGAGGAAGAGCGCCATCTGCCAGCGGGTGACGGCGTCGTGGGGGCAGAAGACATTGGGGGCGCAGCCTTGGGTGATGTCGTGGCCGTAGACGAAACCGATATCGGGCTCATGGATCGAGCCCTCGTCGTCGGAGAAGGGCGGGAGGTAAGAACCCAACTGGAAGG
>CAYUKI010000243.1:0-210 GCA_964445235.1 uncultured Acidimicrobiia bacterium
CGTGAGGAGATGGGGAAGATGGGCATCGACATCAGAGATGTCGAGCAGCCGGTCGGCACCCTGTCGGGCGGCGAGCGCCAGTCGGTGGCGATTGCAAGGGCCGCCTATTTCGGGGCCAAGGTGCTGATTCTTGACGAGCCAACGTCGGCTCTAGGGGTCAAGCAGTCCGGCGTGGTGCTCCGCTACATCATCGAGGCCCGCAACCGTGGG
>CAYUKI010000243.1:220-3840 GCA_964445235.1 uncultured Acidimicrobiia bacterium
CATGCGTTCCCGGTGGGGGACCGTTTCATGATTCTCAACCGCGGCCGGTCGATGGGGAATTTCGCCAAAACCGAGATCACTCGCGACGAGATGATCCTGATGATGGCCGGAGGCTCCGAGCTGGTCGAGCTGACCAAGGAGATAGGGGCGGCAGCAAGAGGGGACACCGAGCTGGCCGAGGTGGCCGAGGCGCTGGCCGAGGAGGTCCAAGAACTCGAGGAACGGACAGGACACTGAGGCTCTGGCTCACCGGGGGGACCGGCTTCGTAGGTAGCAACATCGTTCATTCGGCGCTAACACGGGGTGCGGATGTGATGACGGCCGTGCATCGCTTCCTGCCCGGGGTCACCGTCGGTTTGCAGACCGACCAACTTGACATGACCAACCGCAAGGCGGTCGCCTCCAGCATCGAGCGATTCCGGCCCGATATTGTCGTCCACTGCGCCATCCTCAACGATTTCGGGGCTCTCTATCGGGACAGGCAGGCCGGCTGGGAGGCGTACGTAACCGCCACGGGCATCGCGGCCGACGCCGCCGCCTCGGTGGGGGCTGCCTTCGTGGTGGTTTCGACCGATTGGGTGTTCGACGGCACACAGTCGGGCGCCGATGAGGACACCCCGCCCAACCCGGTCAACATCTATGGGGTGCTCAAGCTGGCCAGTGAGTTGACCGCCCTCGAGCGTGGGGGAGCAGTTGCCAGGATCTCCGGAGTCAATGGCATGCACAGGGCCCGTCCGGATTCCCCCCGCCGCCAGGACCGCGGCTTCGGGTACTTCGTGGCCTCATTGGTGGACTCCCTTACCCGCGGGGAGCCTTTCACCGTCTGGGAGTCGGAGAACATCAACATGATCGCCACCCCCTCCCTGGCCAGTGAGAGCGCCGAGCTCATCCTCAGCATTGGCGAGCGACGCCTTGATGGAATCTTCCATTGCTGTGGCGGCGATGCGATAGACCGAATGGGACTGGCTCGCTTGGCTTGTGAGGTGTTCGACCTCGATCACACTCTGCTTCGATCCGGGCTTCCCGACGACGAGGCCATACCAGGCGCGTTCATTCCTTATGACACCAGCATCACCGCTCCGAGGACCTCGAAGCTGCTGGATCATCGGCCGACTCCGTTACGAGAGCTTCTGGCGCGGTTTCGCCGCGAGTACGAGGCAGCGGCCTGACCCGTACACGTGTGGGCTGGGTGCTCGCCGTCGTTCTGGTTACCTTCGGCTGCTCGGCCGGGAGACCGGACCCTGACGCGATCGCACGCTCGGTGGCCCGTCTGGGCGGGACTGCGTGCCTGCGTCCAATTCTTGCGGGCGCGGTCGTCGTGGGTGACGGCCGGGTGCTGACCGTCGCTCACGCCGTCGCCGGTGCCGATGCCGATCTGGCCATTTTCACTTCATCCGGCCTCGAGTACCCGGCGCGGGTGGTTGGATTCGATCCCGAAGGTGACCTGGCCCTTCTAGAGGTCGACGGGCTGGATGCGCCTTCACTGCCCCTCGGCTCGGCCAAGGCAGGCGACGTTGGTGTCATTGCCTCCGTGAGCGGCGAGCTCGAACTCAACCTGATCGAATACCGGGTGGCCCGTATCGTGGTCGCCCAAAGCGGGGACATCTACGACCAGGGGAGGGTGGAACGAACCGTCCTCGAGATCGAGGCCGAGGTTGGCCCCGGTGTCTCCGGTGCGGCCCTGGTGGACGGAGATGGTGCCATCGTCGGGATCGTCTTCGCGGAATCCACCGAGAGTCCGGGCGCCGCCTACGCTCTTGATGCAAGCGAGATAGTCGCCTTCTTGGAAGCCGTCGATTCCGGCGAGTTCCCAGCGGCTGTCGCGCACGGTCGCTGCCGCTGAGGCCTTGGGGAAGGAGGACGGAGATGAGTGATCTATACCGCCCCGCCGGGTCTCTGGGCGAGCCCGGAGTGTCGTGTCTCATCACACCTCAGATGGCCGGCTGGGTCTACGCCGGGCTTGCCGTGATCGATTTGGACGCGGCCGAGACCAGAGTCATCACCACCGGTCTCAGCGAGGTGGCGGTCCTGCCGCTTTCGGGGGGCTGCACCGTCGAGGTGGAGGGTCATCGTTTCGAGCTGGCCGGGCGCGCCGGCGTGTTCGAAGGCGTCACCGATTGGGCCTACCTTCCGATCGATGCCGAGGCCCGCATAACGGCCGGCGGCGGGGCCCAGATCGCCCTATGCGCGGCGGTGAGCTCTCGGCGGATCGATCCTTACTACGTCGAGGCGTCGGAGGTGCGAGTCGAGGTGCGTGGCGGTGGGGTCGGCACCCGCCAGATCAACAACTTCCTCAGCGTCGACTCCCACGATGCCGGCACGCTTATCGCTGTCGAGGTGATCACCCCGGCCGGCAATTGGTCGTCCTATCCGCCGCACAAGCATGACGAGTTCTCCGAGAATGAGGTGGCGCTCGAGGAGATCTATTACTTCCGGATCGACGGCGAGAACGGCATCGGAATGTTCAACCTCTACACCGCCAACCGCGACCTGTCTCTCACGACGGTGGTGCGCGACCAGGACGTCGTGCTTGTGCCATACGGCTTCCACGGCCCTGCGGCGGCGGCACCCGGCCATCACATGTACTACCTCAACGTCATGGCGGGTCCCACTGATTCGAGGGTGTGGAAATTCTCGGACGATCCGGCCCATGCCTGGGCACGGGCCTACCTCGATTCTCTTCCCCCCGACCCTCGACTGCCGCTGAAAAGCGGGCCGTAGGAAGGCGCCGGGATGCCACCGTCCTCCGACAAGCAGGCCGATCGAGCGCTCGTTCTATGGCATTCATACCTGACCGGCGACGTCTCCCATATCGATCGCATGACGAAGGCGGTTCGCGGGACATTCCGTCATCTTCCAAAGGATCCCCGATGCCGGGTGTGCCAGTCGCCCTTTGCCGGTATCGGCGGTTTGGCGACACGACTGATCGGTTTCGGTGCGGCCCGTTCCAGCCTCAACCCGAGCCTGTGTGGGAGATGCGACGTGCTCGTCAAGCGGCATCAGGTCGGCACCGAGGTGGAATTGAGTTTGCTCTTCGCCGACGTGAGAGGATCTTCGGTTCTGGCCGAGGAGATCGGTGCGGTCGCTTTCCACCGCCAGATCAATCGCTTCTATCAGGCGGCTACCAAAGTGCTAGTCGAGTCGGGCGCCCTCATTGAGAAGCTCATCGGAGACGAGGTGGCAGGAATGTACGTGCCGGGTATTGCCGGACCTGATCATGCTCAAACTGCGGTGGAGTCGGCTCGCGCCTTGCTGGCGGCCACCGGACACTCCGATCCTGAAGGCCCTTGGATCAAAGTGGGCGCCGGAGTCCACACAGGCACCGCTTATGTTGGCGCGGTGGGATCCAGCGGAGGTGTGAGCGACATCACCGTTCTTGGCGATGCCGCCAACGTGGCCGCCCGGCTGGCGTCACTGGCGGGGGTGGGTGAGATCCTTGTCAGCGAGGAAGCCGCTAAGGCCGGAGGGTTCGAATTGAGTGAGCGCGAGGCTCGAACTCTTGAACTGAAGGGTCGCAAGCAGCCGGTGAAGGTGCGCGTTCTCCACGTTTCCCCCTGAAAACCCGTTCTTGTGACGCTTTGGCGCGGTGGTTTCAAGCGTTGGCCGCGACAAGTTGGTTG
>CAYUKI010000244.1:0-3836 GCA_964445235.1 uncultured Acidimicrobiia bacterium
CACCGATACCTCGGGTTCCTGCTCGCTCGAGGTCTCCGGAGCAGGCGCGGAGTCTGGGGACACCGATACCTCGGGTTCCTGCTCGCTCGAGGTCTCCGGAGCAGGCGCGGAGTCTGGGGACACCGATACCTCGGGTTCCTGCTCGCTCGAGGTCTCCGGAGCAGGCGCGGAGTCTTGTTCTGTGGACATAGGTGAGTTCGTTTCCTCCAAATGGGATTACCGACAAGCCGGGCTTGTGGCCCTATCAGCTTAACAGGTTCACGGTTTCCGGCCACCCCGCCGGCGGTCAACCGACGTCCCGGGTCAGCGAGCTTTGGTCTCCGCCAGGTTGGCTCCGGTGGCCAGGTCGACCCTGAGAGGAATGTCGAGTTTGACGACGTTCTCCATCACAAGGACGATCAACCGCCCGGCCTCCTCGATCTCGCCGGGCGGAGATTCCAGTACGAGCTCGTCGTGGACCTGCAACACCATCGCGGTCTCCAAGCGGGCGGACCCCAGGGCAGCATGGAGGGCGATCATTGCCCGCTTGATGATGTCGGCGGCCGAGCCCTGCACAGGAGCGTTGAGGGCCATGCGCTCCCCCATCTGTCTAACCCGGAAGTTGTCGCTCTTTAGCTCAGGTAGATACCGCCGCCGGCCGAACAGGGTGGTGGTATACCCGGTGTTGCGGGCAGTAGTGACGACGTCGGCCATGAACTGGCGCACCTTGGGGAATTGGGCGAAGTAAGCGTCGATGTGTTGGCGGGCCTCCTCTTTGGAGATGCCGAGCCGGTCGGCCAGTCCGAAAGCCTCCATCCCATATAGAAGACCGAAGTTGATCATCTTCGCCCGCCGCCGCATCTCGGGGGTCACTTGGCTCGGTTCTAGGCCGAAAACCCGGGCAGCGGTAGCGAGATGGATGTCGGTATCGGATCGGAAGGCGTCCAGCAGGAACGGATCTCCGGAAGTGTGGGCGAGCACTCGCAGCTCGATCTGGCTGTAGTCGGCGACCACGAATGTCCACCCAGGGGTTGGTACGAATGCCCTTCTGATGGTGCGGCCGGTCTCGCTCCGCACCGGAATGTTCTGAAGGTTGGGGGTGTCGGACGACAGGCGCCCGGTCGTGGCCGCCATCTGGTTGAAACGGGTGTGGATCCGTTCTTCCGGCGTGATGAGGGGCAAGTAGCCGTCCACATATGTGGAGCGGAGCTTCTCGAGCTCGCGGTATTTGAGAAGGTGCTCGAGCATGGGGTGGTACACGGCCAGCTTCTCCAAGACCGAATGGTCGGTCGACGGGACCCCGTGCGGAGTCTTCTTCAGCACCGGCAGCTGGAGTTTGTTGTAGAGGACCTCCCGCAGATCCTTGGTCGAGTTGACGTTGAAGGGTTCGCCAGCCGCCTCATGGACCTTTCGCTCCAATGTGGCGAGCTGGTCACGAATGCTTTCCCCCAGCTCCTCGAGGTAGGCGCGGTCGACCCCGATACCCCTCTCCTCCATCTCGGCAAGCACCGTTACGAGGGGCACCTCCACTTCTCGATAGAGCTCGGTCATTCCTCGCTCCGCTATCTCGTCGTCCATCCGCCCCGAGAGCCGATCCACGGTGACCACCCGCCGGGCGGCGGCCTCGAGGTCGGGGCCCCCCGCCAGATCGAGAGTCCCTTGTCGCCCCGCCTCCCCGTCCTCCCGGTCCGGAGATTCGACCTCCACCCCCAGGTATCGAGCTGCCACCTCGTTGAGCTCATAGGCGCGGGTGGCCGGGTTGAGAAGGTAGGCAGCGATGGCAGTATCCGAGGAGAGCCCAGCGAAGCCGAGGCCGCGGGCCATGACGGCCCTGATCAAGCCCTTGGCATCGTGAGCCACCTTGGGCACGAGGGGGTCGGTCAGTTGGCCGGCCAGCGACAGCAACGCCTCAAAGGGAATGCCGGCCGCCGAGTCCCCTCCCGTCGCCACCGCCACCCCCCAATCGTCGATCAGATCGAGCACCAGGGGACGGCGTTTCGCCAGCTCTGCGAGCTTGGCAGGATCGGTGACGACCACGATCTCTGCATCCAGCGCCTCCCCCGGAACCGCCGCCGGATCGGGTTGGACTAGGAGCAAGTCATCCCAAAGGCTGTAGAACTCGAGGCTCTCGAATAGCTGTTTGGCACGCGAACGATCCCAACCACCCCGCCCGAGGTTGCCGAGGTCGGTCTGCACGTCCAAGTCTTTCACCAGCACCATGAGCCGCCGGTTGAGGAAGATCTGGTCCCGGTGGGCGGCCAGGCTGGCGGCCAGCTTGGGGCTTTGCTCGTTCAGCTTCTCGTAGATGCCCTCCAGGTGACCGTAGGTCGCGACCAACCGGGCTGCAGTCTTTTCACCCACTCCCGGAACGCCGGGCAGGTTGTCGGAGGAGTCGCCTCGGAGGGCCGCATAGTCGACGTACTGGTCGGGTCGAATCCCGTACCTGTCCTCTACCCAAGCGGCGTCTGCCACCACCACGTCGGTGATGCCGCGGCGGGTATAGAGAACCTTCAGGTGGTCGTCGACCAACTGGAAGGCATCCCGGTCACCGGTGACCAGCAGAACATGCCAGCCTGCTTGACGCGCCACTTCCGAGACCGAAGCGATCACGTCGTCGGCCTCGAACCCCTCCTGTTGTATCTGGCGGATGCCGAGTGAGCTGAGCACCTCCTGTATGAGTGGAAGCTGGCTCTTGAATGCGTCCGGGGCGGCCGCCCGTTGAGCCTTGTAATCCGAGTAGGCCTCGGTGCGAAAGGTCTGGCGGGAGACGTCCCAGGCGACGGCGAGCCCGTCGGGGTGGTGGTCGGCGAGCAGCTTGATGAGCATACGGGTGAATCCGTAGGCGGCGTTGGTCACCTGACCGGAGGTGGTGGCCAGGTCTGGTGGCAGCGCGAAGAACGCCCGATAGGCAATGGAGTGACCGTCGATGAGGGCAAGGGTCGGCATCAGACTCCGGGAGGGCGATTCACGGCTGCCAGCGACTATACGGCGCCCTTGGAAGTCCCAACTCGTCGCCGCCCGCGGTCAGTCGAGCCGATCGAGAAGGCGCTGTCGCTTCTCCTCGAGCTTGGCTCGCCGACGGCCGAGGCGCTCCAAAGCCGTCGTGAATCGGACCACGTCCGACGAGGTGAGCTGGGCCTCCTCGCGATCTATGTAATGGCCCGACACGGCGGCATCGCGCAGGGCATCGTCGTTGATGTGATGATGGGCCTCGAGTTCCGCCCGAACCAGGGCAACCTGCTCGTCGAGGTCTCTCAACTCCTCGAGGAGGCGGAAGAGCTTCTCCGGCGTTGCCATCCTGTCATTCTGGTCGGGCGGCCGCGTCACCAAATCCGTCGGGCTCGACCGCCTCCAGCGGGTGTGACGGCCTCGGGTAGGATCGGACCGCGCCGGAGTGTCGAAACTGGCAGCCGAGATGGTCTCAAACACCATTGGGTTCACACCCGTGCGGGTTCGAGTCCCGCCTCCGGCACAAATACCGGTATTGGGGCCACCGCGAAGTATCATTGTTGGCGCAACGGCCACCGAGACCAACGTCCTTTGCCGCATCCCCCCCACTCCCCCACTCCCTGGCTCAGGATGGTTGGCACAAACACCGGTGGCCGTTGCTTTTTTTTGATCGGGCTCGCGGCGTAGGTTCGCGGGGTGACAACCTCTTGGCCCTCCGAGAGCGCGGCCACCGAGGAAGGTCGAAGTGGTGACCGAGGCCGCCTTCAACGAGTTCCACCATTTGGCGAGCACCAAGTTGGGCCTGTGCGCCGGTGGGACAGCCCCGGGCGACCTGCTACCGGCGGCTCCTGTTGCTGCTTGGTGGCAACCGCTCTCGTCACGGTGGTAGCCCGCTGGTGGTGTATTGA
>CAYUKI010000245.1:0-244 GCA_964445235.1 uncultured Acidimicrobiia bacterium
CGATGGATGCGTTCGCCGGCGTGGCCCGCCGCGAAGGCAGGGCCGCCGCCATCGAGTACAGCCCTCTCGACCAAGCCGCAGGTGAGCCTGAAGTCGTCTTGATGCGTCTTCAGCCGCGCCAAATGATGCAAGTGGCCGACGCCCTGCCGGGGATAAGCCTCTCCGGCAAGCCGCAGTGTCAAGTAGTGGCGCTGGCCGCGGCCGGAAAAGCGATCCTGATGATCAGTTCCGATATGCCCGAGGT
>CAYUKI010000245.1:254-3789 GCA_964445235.1 uncultured Acidimicrobiia bacterium
CCGGCATGGGCGAGGAGGAAATGACCTTTGCTCTCCCCGGGAACGCCCTGGCCGAGCTGGTAGCGGGCCTGGAGAAAGTCTGCGCCGCCGATTCGGCGGTCAGCGAATACGGCGCCTCCAACGCCCGGCGTTTCTGACCCTCGGACTCGCCTCGGCCAAAGGCTCCGGTCGCCAACGGGATACTCCGTTTTCTTGCACATTGTGCAGAAACGGCGCCATACGTCATTTTCTGCACATTGTGCACAAAATGACAGCCCCACGCGACTACCAGCCGCCTCCCCCTCCGCCTCCGCCGCCGCCGCCGCCGCCTCCCGAGAAACCTCCCCCTCCGCCGCCTCCCGAGGAGGCCGGGGTGAAGGCCCCCCGAAAGGCCGAGTTCAGACTCGAGAAGGCGTTTTCGGTCGAACCCCCGGTATAACCGTGGCTCCCGTACCAATAAAGGCTCGAAGTGGTGGCAAGCTCTTGGGGCGCTCGCATCCGGGCGGCCTCCAACACCTCTTCGGCAACACCCAGGGCGATGGCGTAGACCAGGAACCGATCCCAAAGCGGCAAAGAGATCGCCGGGGCCTCCTCCAGACGCGAGAAATGCTGCAGATAACGTCGGAACGCCGACCAGCGGGCTGCCACCAGGGCGCCCTGCCGGGTTCGTCGCTGCCAGGCGCGACGACTGGCCCCAAACAGACCCACGATCAACCCGTTAGTCACCAGAGCGATGATGATCCCGGGCACCAGCACCGCCGCAAATCGGCTCGCGGCGAGCCGGCTAAGGCCGAACACGCCCAGCAGGAACGCCCCGAGCAAAACCCCGACGGCCGCAATCATGACCCTTCGACCGGAGACGTCGAACAACCCGAGGCGGCTGAGGGCAGCTACGGCTTCCTCCCGAAACTGCTTGTAAGAGGCGGCGTTCGAAGTCACGTCCTCTCGGACGAGGTTGCGGAACTCGTGAAGGGGTTGCGGACCGGAGGCGAGCCCCCTCTCCACCACTGCGAGCACCGCCGCTTCATGGACGTCCAAAGGCTCCCGCTTGCCGGTCAGCGACAGCTCCAAGTCCGAGATCTCCTCGCGACGAAGACCCATCCACGTCGACCGCTCGACCTGGACTGGTTTGGCGGCCACCACCCCACGCCGAATCAGGTCGAACACGGTGGCGGTGAAGGCCTGTTCGTCGACGCGCCCCTGGGAGAGCAAGCCCTGCACGACGGCCGGGCTGTGTTCGGTGGGCGGCTCCTGTTCGTACTCTCGGTCGTATCCGCTCACCTTGGGTTCTCGTCCGTGCCGAAGGAAGATATAGGCGACCGCGGCAGCGCCCGGTACAAAAGCGAGGAACCCGAGCACCCAAACAAGCACCCGCATGAGGCCTCGCTCCTCATTGGCACGTTCGGCTTCGCGCTCCTCTTCGGCAATGATGTCGTTAAGGCCGTCACCGGCGAGCAGGAATGCACCGCTCGTCGAGCTGAGAAGCCGCCGAGGAAACGCGACGCGCATCTCGACGAACTGACCAGCCGGCACGTCGGTCGCCTCGAGCATGGGCGAGATCTGGTCAGGTCCGAGGCTGGTCCGACCGGAGACAGTGGCAGGGTGTCCCCATACCAGGACGTCTGTGGGTTGCCCCCCCCCGGGAATAGTCATCGATGCCTCTAGGCGGTCGAGACCGACCGACCATTCCTCTCCCCACACCTTGAGATTGACATCGACAACGTCGCCGTAGGCCTTGGCGACCCCGAGCAGCCGGTAGCGAACCGTGAACGTTCGGTCTTCGTCGGCCGCCGAGTAGTGCCAAACGATGCGAACCCGTCCGCCCAGGTCGACAACTCCGAAGGTCCCGGGGGGCGAGGTGCAACCCAGGTCGGTGCAGGCTCCCGGTTGGTAGCGGACCTCGCCCTCCGACACGGCAGCATCTTCCAACGACTCGCCGGCCCGGAGGGGAATCTCCCGATAACCGCCGGCAAAGCCGCCCTCGAAGCTGTACGTGAGGTGCTCGGTCACCAGAACGGCCCCATTGGGCTCCACCGTCACCTCGATGCGCGCCCCGGGGAGCGTGAAAGACTTGGCTAGAGCGGGAGTGGCGGCGGCCATGCCGAGGACGACGCCGATGACGACGGCTCGGACCATAGGGCGGAGCCGCCTCCGCCGGCCGAGGGAGTGGCTCAGAACTGCACCCTCGGAGCTTCCTCGGCCGCGACGGGCGAATCGAAGAACTCGCGGGTGCTGAAGTTCGCCAGCCCGGCAATGATGCTCGAGGGAACCTGTTGAACCGCGTTGTTGTAAGTGAGGACCGAGTCGTTATAGATCTGCCGAGCCACCGATACCTTGTTCTCCGTCTCGGATAGCTGGGCGCTCAGCTCCGAAAAGTTCGTTGATGCCTTCAACTCGGGATAGGCCTCCGCGATCGCGAAGAGCTGCCGCAAGGCTCCGGTGAGCATGTTCTCGGCGCCGGCCTGCTGGACCGGCGTGGTGGCCGCCTGGGAGGCGTTGCGAGCCTGGACCACTCGCTCGAAGGTTCTTTGCTCGTGACTGGCGTACCCCTTGACGGTCTCGACCACGTTCGGTATCAAGTCCCACCGGCGCTTGAGCTGCACGTCCACTTGCGACCAGGCGTTGTCGACTCGATTACGCCGGCCGATCAACCGGTTGTAGGTGGCCACGGCCCAGAGGGCCACGACAACCAAGATGGCAATGACGGCAATGAGGATTCCGGGCATGACCGCAGTCTAGGTAGCTAGGGTTGCCCCCATGGCCACGGTACTTACACATCTTTTCCGACATAATCGCTGGGCCAATCTTGCCATGTTCTCGGCCTGCCGGGGGCTCTCCGACGAAGCCCTCGACACCTCGGTGGTCGGGACCTACGGGTCGCTGCGCGACACACTGCTTCACCTCGCCAGGGCGGAAGCCGGCTACCTCCACCGGCTCAGCGGCGCGCCCCGGCTCATCGACCGGGAGGCCCCGTATCCGGGCCTCGAGCCGCTCATCGGCCTGCTTGACCAGACGGGCTCGGCCTTGGAGGCGATCGCCGACTCGATCGAAACCGACCGGACCATTCGGATCGAGCACGAGGAGGGGCCCGCCGACGTGCCAGCCTTCGTCATCCTCCTCCAGGTGATCAACCACGCCACCGAGCATCGCATCCATGTCGCGACAATCCTCACCCAACTCGGCCATGAGCCGCCCGATCTCGACCTATGGCAGTATGACTTGGTCGGGCTGGCCAAGAGCCCGTCGATCTAGAACTCTGTCTGGGAAATGGGTCCCATAGCTCGTCAACCCAAAGCCTCCGCCATGGCCGCTCCCATGTCGGAGGGAGTGGGTGCGAGTACGATGCCGGCGTCTCGCATGGCGGCGATCTTGGCGGCGGCGGTTCCCTTTCCACCGGAGATGATCGCACCGGCGTGACCCATCCGTTTTCCGGGGGGAGCGGTGGTTCCAGCGATAAAACCGGCGACCGGCTTGCGCATTCGGGCAGCGACAAATGAGGCCGCCTCTTCTTCGGCGGTGCCGCCGATCTCCCCGATCATGATGACGCCCTCGGTGA
>CAYUKI010000246.1:0-3754 GCA_964445235.1 uncultured Acidimicrobiia bacterium
CGACGTGGTGGGGGACAGCCTGCAGCTCGCCTATCGGTCGGGAGAGACGACCGCCGACGTGATCGTGCTGGCGGGGGTCCACTTCATGGCCGAAACGGCCAAGATCATCAACCCCGAAAAGACCGTGCTGATCCCCGATCTGGAAGCGGGATGCTCCCTGGCCGAATCGATCACCAGTGCCGACGTGCGGCGGTTGCGGGAGCAGTACCCCGGAGTTCCCGTCGTCACCTACGTCAACACGTCGGCAGAGGTGAAGGCCGAGTCCGATATCACATGTACATCCTCGAACGCCGTCAAGATCGTCGAGTCACTGGGAGTCGATCGGGTGCTGTTTATCCCGGACCAGTACTTGGGGAAGTGGGTGGCCACCCAGACCAATGTCGAGGTCATTCTTTGGGAAGGCTCATGCATCGTCCACGAGCGCTTCACCGGCGAGGAGATACGCCAGCATCGGTCTGGAATCCCCGGTATCAAGGTGCTTGCCCATCCCGAATGCCCTCCCGACGTACTGGCCGAGGCCGACTTTGTCGGCTCAACGTCGGGGATGACCAAGTGGGTGCAGAGGGAGCAGCCCAAGAAGGTGATGATGATCACCGAGTGCTCCATGGCCTTCAACGTCGCCGTGGAGAATCCCGCCGTCGAATTCGTGCAGCCCTGCAACCTCTGCCCCTACATGAAGATGATCACGCTTGACAAGATCCGCCAATCCCTCGAGCTCATGCAGTTCCGGGTTGAGGTCCCGCCAGCGATCGCCGGGCGGGCCCGGGCGGCAGTCGAGCGGATGCTGGCGGTCGGGCGTCCGTGATACGCCGCCTCGACACTCCTTTGGTGGTGGGTTCGGGCGTGGCGGGGTTATCGGTGGCCACCGGTCTGGCGGCTGCCAATGTGATCACCCGGGGGCCGATGGGCTCGACCGGTTGGGCGCAGGGGGGGATCGCCGTTGCCTGGGGCGGCGATGATGATCCCGACCTCCATGCCGCCGACACCCTGGCCGTGTCGGCCGGCCTCGGTGTTTCGGACGCCGTGGAGCTGCTCACCGAGGGAGGGCCGGCGGCGCTTCGGCGACTCATCGAGATGGGGGCACGTTTCGATCGTGATGATCGCGGCGACCTGGCTCTCGGTCGAGAAGCCGGCCACCGCCGCCGTCGCATCGTGCACGCCCAAGGTGACGCGACCGGCGCCGAGGTCCTGCGGGCCCTGACCGAGGCGGTCACTGTCCGGCCCCAGATCGAGGTCCTCGAAGGCTGGCGAGCCCTCGATCTGATCACTGAGGGAAGGCGGGTGGCCGGCGTGGTGGCGGCCGACCCGACCGGAGAACGCGCGGAGTTGATCGCCCCGGCGGTGGTCCTCGCCACCGGTGGGATCGGGCGGCTCTTTTTACGAACCACCAACCCAGCAGGTGTGACCGGAGACGGGCTGGCGATGGCGGCTCGGTCGGGCGCCCGGCTGGCAGATCTCGAGTTCGTTCAATTCCATCCCACTGCCCTCCTGACCGGCGCCGACCCGATGCCGCTACTGACCGAAGCGCTCCGGGGAGAAGGCGCGGTGCTGATCGACGGCGAGGGCCGGCGCTTCATGGTGCAGCACCATCCCGATGCCGAGCTCGCCCCTCGCGATGTCGTGGCCCGCGCCATCTGGTGGCAGTTGGATCGTCACCTCGGGGCGTTTCTCGACGCCCGACACATTCACGCCCTGCCAACCCGCTTCCCAACCGTCTTTGCCATCTGCCTGGCCGCCGGCCTCGACCCGCGGACCGATCTCCTGCCCGTTTCTCCGGCTGCCCATTACTACATGGGTGGCGTAGACGCCGATGCCGACGGGCGCACTTCGCTCGAAGGTCTCTGGGCGGTCGGGGAGGTGGCCTCCACCGGCGTCCACGGAGCCAATCGATTGGCCAGCAACTCCCTCCTCGAAGGGCTGGTGTTTGGGGCACGCGTCGCCACCGACGTCGCCGCTCACCTCACACCTCCCAAAGGCCCGTGGGTCGCCCCGGTCGGGGCCTTCGATCTTCCCCTCGAGGGGGGGGAGGAAATCCCCGAGGTCCGCCAGCTCATGTGGGAGCGGGTCGGGCTGGTGCGCACGGGAGCGGGCATCTATGAGGCGGAGCGCCGGTTGCTGACCGATCTCTGGGACGTCTTGCACACAAGCATCGCCGGGAGGGTGGCGGCTGAGGTTGCCGGTCTGGTGATGGCGGCCGCCATGCGGCGCACCGAGTCGCGGGGTGGCCATTATCGGGCCGACTACCCCGATCTCGATCCCCTTCAGGAACAGCGGGTTCTGGTCGAGCCGACCCGGGCAGTGCCGAGCCGCCAGGTGGGCTGATGCATCCGAGCATGTATGAGGACGCGATCGCCCGGGCCCTCGATGAGGATCTGGGGGAGGCCGGCGATCTCACCTCGGAAGCCGTGGTGGGACCTGACGCCTTGGTCAGCGGGGCTTTGGTGGCGCGCCGCCCGGGTCGGATTGCCGGATTGGAAGTCGCCGGGGCGGTGTTTGCGGCAGTCGATCAGCGTATCGAGGTGACCTACCACCAGACCGATGGAGACAAGGTCGGCGCCGGCACCCGGTTGGCGACCGTAACCGGTCGGGCTCGCTCGGTGCTGACCGGCGAACGGACCGCCCTCAACCTGCTCGGGCACCTCTCGGGCGTGGCTACGGCCACGGCCGCCTTCGTGGCGAGGGTGGCAGGCACCAACGCCCGCATTGCCGACACCCGCAAGACCACACCCGGTCTGAGGGCGCTCGAGAAATACGCCGTGCGCATGGGGGGGGGAATCAACCATCGCTTCGGTCTATCCGACGCCGTCATGATCAAGGACAATCACCTTATCGCCGCCGGGGGCGTGCTGGCTGCCGTCGAAGCAGCTCGCCGCCGGGTCGGCCATTTGGTCAAGATCGAGGTCGAGGTGACGACCCTCACCCAGCTGGAGGAGGTCCTCGAAGCGGGCGCCGACGTCGTTCTACTCGACAACATGGATCTGGCGACCATGGTCGAGGCGGTTCAGCTAGTGGGGGGAAGGTTGGTGGTCGAGGCCTCGGGTGGCATCACCCTCGACAATGTCGCCGAGGTGGCTCGCACCGGTGTCGACGTCATCTCGGTCGGCTGGATTACCCACTCGGCGCCCGCTCTCGACGTCGCCCTCGACCTCGAAGGGTGAGGCCGGCGCCGGTCTGCCTTATCAAGCCCGTGCATCTTTACCCACGAGATCCGTGGGTGGAGACGCGCAGACCCGCTAGCTCATCAACCCTGTGCATCTTTACCCACGAGATCCGTGGGTAGAGACGCACAGGACGGTTTGCGTCGACTGGGAGTGGGTAACTAGTCCCCTCTTGCGCGGTTTCCCTGATCAGGGAGAATATGGGAGCGCTGAGTCGATGGACCTGACTTCGGGGGAAGCCAGGTCCAGGAAAGAGCCGGTATCACAGGGCGGTTGATTTCCAAGCTCACTCATCAGGTGCAACGGATGGGAGTCCGGTGCACCAAGCAAAGCCAGGGTTGTGTGAGCGAGAGGGAGTGGAGTGGAAATGTTTACCGTCCGGTCGGGTTCCCCCCGCCGACTATCGGCCATGCTGGCCGCGGTCTTGGTCGTAGTAGCGAGTCCGGCCGCCTGGGCGAATGTCACCCCGGCCAGCTACGAAGGAGTGCTGGCACCCGGAGAGTCGGTCGAGGTGGTGAAGACCGTCGACGTGCCGGCGGCTCCTGCCCAAGCCGACGTCTTCTTCCTGGCTGACACCACCGGAAGCATGGGAGGGG
>CAYUKI010000247.1:0-3727 GCA_964445235.1 uncultured Acidimicrobiia bacterium
TAGACCCCCCCCCGGTCGGCGTGGCCGAATAGAGGTTGGCGACGCCTTCATGATCCGACAGGAAATAGATCCGGCGCCCGATCCACATCGGGTCGGCGAGGTTGCCAGTGAGCTCGATCAGCTCGGTGAACTGCCCAGACCCGTCCCGGTCGATCCAGAGGTTCCCCACCCTTCCGCCTCGATAACGCTTCCATCGAGCCGGGTCGAGGCTGTGCCTTCCAATCACCAACCCTGGGCCCTTCGATTGGTAGGAGATCGCTCGGGCGAAACCGATATCGAAGGGCCGAGGCCCTCCTCCGTCGAGGGGCACGCTGAAAAGCACCTGGCGCTGGGCGAAGGGCTGCTGCCAATCACTCGCCACCACGACGCTGTCACCGTCGGGGGTCCAACCCAAGACATCGGTGAAGGCCCCCAGATAAGAGATCCGACGAGCCGGGCCCCCATCGGCGTCCATGACATGGACGTCCAGCTGACCTTCGTCGCGGCTGGTGAAGGCCAGGGCACGCCCGTCCGGGGAGAAGCGCGGGAAGGCCACCATGCCGGGGTTGGCGGTCAGCCGGTGGGCATAGCCGCCCGTTGTCGAAGCCGACCAGAGATCATCCTCGGCCACGAACACGACACGGTCGCCGCTGATGGTTGGGTGCCGGTAATAACCGCGAACTCCTGCCACGCCGTCCTCGCTCCATTCCTGGTGGTAGACCCAATTCGTCGAGTGGACCGGGCCTCTTACCGGTGCCGGGGGCGGCAAGCCTAGGGGCACATACCGGAAAGACCAGCGAAGGCGGCGAGAATGGGGCGGATGGCCTCGAGCTTTCCCCACTTGTGGGAGACCCTTGCCCCCATTGGACGAGAGGCCGGTGGTTATCAGCGGCTCAGCTGGACGGCGACCGACGCCGCAGCTCGCCGCTGGTTCCTCGAACAGGCCGAGCAGCGGGACATGCCGGCCGCCCCCGACGGCAACGGGAACTTGTGGGCATGGTGGGGCGACCCCTCCGACGGGGCAGTCGTGACAGGCAGCCATCTCGACTCCGTCCCCGACGGCGGCGGGTTCGACGGCGCGCTCGGCATTGTCTCGGCCTTTGCGGCCATCGACGATCTGCGCCGGCTCGGCCTGAAACCACGCAAACCGATAGCCGTCGCCTGTTTCACCGAGGAGGAGGGCTCGAGATTCGGAGTGGCCTGCCTGGGGAGCCGCCTCATGGCGGGCACCATCGAGCCGGCTGCGGCCGCTCGGCTGGAGGACGCCAACGGAAAGACCTTGGCCGAGGCCATGTGGGAATCCGGGCACGATCCGGAAGAGCTCGGACCGACCCAGGGACGGGTGGAGCTGATCGGTGCGTTCGTCGAGCTCCATTGCGAACAAGGGAAGGCACTGGCGCCCAAGGGGCTACCGATCGGGTTGGGCACCGAGATCATCTCGCATGGCCGCTGGCGTTTCGTCTTCGAAGGCGAGGCGAACCATGCCGGCACCACCTCCATCGAAGACCGCCGTGATCCCATCCTTCCAATGGCCTTGATGGCCGACGCCGCCCGCCGCGAGGCGGCGGCCATGGGAGCGCTCGCCACGGTGGGCCGGTTCCGGGTCGTGCCGAATGCCACCAACGCGGTGCCGAGCCGGGTCGAGGCGTGGCTCGACTGCCGGGCTCACAGCCAGCGGCTGGTCGAGCAGGTGGTGCGGAGGGTCGAGGCCGTCGCAGTCGAAGCCAGCCGCCGTCACAATGTAGACGTGAAGCTTGAGCAGGAGAGCTTCACGCCGGCAGTCAAGTTCTCCGATCCGCTCCGCGAGAGGATCCGCAGCGTCTTGGCCGCCGAAGGGATCGCGTCGATGCCGCTGGCCACGGGCGCCGGGCACGACGCCGGCGTGCTCGCCTCCCGGGTTCCCACCGCCATGATCTTCGTCCGCAACCCAACCGGTGTGAGCCATTCCCCCGCCGAACACATCGAGCCGGCCGATTGCCTGGTCGGGGTCCGGGCCCTGGCAGCGGTGCTCGCCGAGCTGGCCGAGGGATGACCACCTACTGGTGCGAGTACGCGTGGTTGGGTGGAGAGCGGACCGAGGCCGGCGTCGTCATCGAAGTGGCCGGCGACCGC
The DNA here is from genome assembly GCA_964445235.1 of uncultured Acidimicrobiia bacterium. Lineage (GTDB taxonomy): Bacteria > Actinomycetota > Acidimicrobiia > Spongiisociales > ZC4RG35 > CAYUKI01. The sequence continues at coordinate 2,092 of CAYUKI010000247.1, forward strand.
ATTGCCTCACTGGCAAAAGCCGACCTCGCTCCCCATGGGGCGGTCCGGCTCGGCGGTTTGACTCTGCCGGGTCTGGTCAACGCCCATTCCCACGCCTTCCACAGGGCCCTGCGAGGACGCACCCACCGGCGCGGAGATTTCTGGTCATGGCGCGATCAGATGTACGCGTTGGCCGACCGGCTCGACCCCGACCGTTATCGCAGCCTGGCCACCGCCGTGTTCGCCGAGATGGCGCTGTCGGGAATCACCACCGTGGGCGAATTCCATTACCTCCACCATCCGCCGGGAGGAGGCCGTTACAACGACCCCAACGAAGTGGGCAGGGCGCTCCTCACCGCGGCCGAGGCGGCCGGCATTCGCATCACTCTGCTCGACACCTGTTACCTGCGAGGAGCGATCGATCTGGGGCTGAGCGGGGTGCAGGAGAGGTTCGGAGACGGTTCGGCGGATTCCTGGGTCGAGCGGGTCGACGCCCTGGCAGCCGAAGGCACGGCGAGGTTGGGGGCAGCCATTCACAGCGTGCGGGCGGTCGATCCCGATTCCATGCGCAAAGTGGCTTTGTGGGCGAAGGATCACGGAGCGGTACTGCACGCCCACGTCAGCGAGCAGCCGGCCGAGAACGAGGCCTGCCTGGCCCGCTACGGGCAATCCCCCACCGGGCTGCTGGCGGAGGTCGGAGCGATCGGACCTACGTTCACGGCCGTCCACGCCACCCACCTGACCGCGGCCGACATCGGGCTGCTCACCCCGGCGCTGGTCTGTTTCTGCCCCACAACGGAGCGCGACCTTGCGGATGGGGTGGGTCCGTCGGTGACGCTGATCGACGCCGGCGCCCGTCTGTGTCTCGGGTCCGATTCCAACGCCATCATCGACCTCTTCGAGGAGGCCCGGGCGGTGGAGCTCAACGAACGGCTGGTCTCGAGACGGCGAGGAATTCATCCTCCCGCCGACCTTTTGCGGGCCGCCACCCTTCACGGGGCGGCCTCGCTCGGCTGGGAGGCCGGTTCTCTGGAGGTGGGCAAACTCGCCGACCTGGTCACGCTGTCGCTGGACAGCCCACGCCTGGCCGGTCTGGCATCGGAGGATCTGGTGGCCGGGGTCGTGTTCGCGGCCACCGCCGCCGATGTCACCGACGTAGCAGTGGGCGGTCGACCGGTGGTGACGGGGGGGGTCCACCTGCGACTCGAAAACGTGGGAGGGGCCTTGGCGACGGCGATCGGGGCGGTGAGCTAATCGTTCCTGAGGGCGGCCGGGAGGGAGAGCAGGCTCAATGGCACCAAGAGGAAAATCAAGCTGGTTGGCAACAGGAACCCCAACGTGAAAGCCACCCATCCGGAGACCCGATAGGCGCGACCACGACCGAAATCGAGACCCGCCAGGAACGCCACGCCACCGGCCATCGACAGCAACCCTGCAACGACGACGAGCAACGCGATGTCCATAGGGTCGTAGTTAGCGATCCCGTTGACGGTTAAGACTGCTCCGAAAAGGAGCGCAGCAAGCGCCGCGGTTCGTCCGATCCGGTTCATAAGAGTCACGCCCATCGGCAGTGAGGGTACCGAGGATCGCAGCTGCAGTTCCAGGTCTGGAAAACACGGACGAGCCCTCTCGAAAAATCTTCCGACTCCTCCGATCC
>CAYUKI010000248.1:0-3720 GCA_964445235.1 uncultured Acidimicrobiia bacterium
TTCCCCTCCTGCGTTTCGACGGCGCCGGCAGCGGCCGAGAGCCCCACCGTCGCCATCACCCACGAGATCGCGTAGGAGAACAGCAAGAGCAGGGCGAACCCGCCCAGCGCCTCGAGGACCGATGAGCGGATCCGCCACCCCACCACCAGCCCGGTAAGCGACATGATCACCACCACCAGGGCGTTGTTGAGGAGGTCGCTCGTGGTCCGTCCCACCAGCACCGCCGACCGCGCCATCGGCAAGGAGCGGAACCGGTCGATGATTCCCTTCTTGATGTCGTCGGCTAAACCGGCGCCGGTGATCGTGGCACCGAACACACACGTCTGCACGAAGATCCCACCCATCAGGAACTCGCGATAGCTGAGGCCCGGGATCTCGATCGCGCTACCAAAGATGTAAGCGAACAACAGCACGAACATAATCGGCTGGATCGTCGAGAACACCAGCAGGTCGGGCACCCGCTTGATCTTGATCAGGTTCCGCTTGGCGACGATGGCGCCATCGAACAGTGCGGTCTTCAGGGCGTTCATGGGCGGCTCCCTTTCCGTCTTTCACTCGCCGGCTCGCCCGCCGACCCCATCGCGTCGGCGGCCGACCCGTCTCCATCGCCGCCCGGCCCAGCTTCGGCGACATGCCCGGTCAGGGTCAAGAACACGTCGTCGAGTGTCGGTCGGCGAAGACCGAGGTCGAGGATGGTGACGCCTTCACCGTCCAACCCTCGCATGGCTTCGATCAGTACCTGCGCCTCCCCGGAAACCGGGACGACCAGGTGTCGAGAGTGCTCTTCCACCACCACTTCGCCCGAACCCACCGCCGACAGCACCCTGATGGCGGCGGTGATCTGGTCCGGCTTCTCGACAGTGAGCTCGAGGCGTTCGCCACCCATCTGGGCCTTGAGTTCGTCGGCGGTCCCCAGTGCGATCACCCGGCCGTGATCGATGACCGCGATGGTGTCGGCCAGACGGTCGGCCTCATCGAGGAAGTGAGTGGTAAGCAGCAAGGTGGCCCCCTCCGAGACGAGCTCGGAGATGACATCCCAGAGGCTGAGACGGCTGCGGGGGTCGAGTCCGGTGGTCGGTTCGTCGAGGAAGATGACTTGAGGTCGGGCCACTAGGGCACCGGCCAGGTCGAGGCGGCGACGCATGCCACCCGAATAGGTCTTGACCGGGCGGTCGGCCGCCGCCACCAAGTCGAAACGCTCGAGCAGTTCGCGAGCTCGGCCCTGGCTGAATCGGCGGCCCAGGTGATATAGCCGGCCCACCATCTCCAGGTTCTCGTAACCGGTGAGGTTCTCGTCGACGGCTGCGTATTGGCCGGACAGTCCGATGATCTTGCGTAGCTCGTTGGCGTCGGCGGAAACATCAAGACCGCACACTTCGGCCCGGCCGGCGTCGGCGACCAGCAAGGTGGTCAACACCCGGACGGTGGTGGTCTTGCCAGCCCCGTTGGGTCCGAGCAGACCCATCACCGTGCCCTCGGGAACGGCCAGATCGAGACCGTCGAGAGCGACTACCGGACCGTATTTCTTGACCAGGCCTTCGGCGCGAATCGCCAAACCCATCGATGCCCTACCTTCCGCAGACCGGCTACACCATGGTGGCGTCGAGTGGGGGTGTCAAGTCGCCGCCGGCCCCACCCAACTTCACGAGGAGCGGAGCATGATCGGACGGTTTCGTCCCCGGCACGGTGGATGCTTTGCGAAAGGCCCTCTCCACCCACGCCGTCTCCAGCCGAGACACGAGTGGTTGGCTGACCAGGACCAGGTCGATGCGGAGCCCGTAGCCCTTGGGGAAATGTCCGGCCCGGTAGTCCCACCAGGTGAAGCCGGGTTCGGTCGGGTTGACGGCCCGAAAGGCGTCGACGAAGCCGACGTCGAGCACTTTGGCAAGTCTGTTTCGCTCTTGCGGGGTGATGTGGGTGGCGCCGTGGACCTGCACCGGATCCCACACGTCGAGGTCGGTCGGGCAGACGTTCATGTCTCCGGCCACCACCGCCGGCCCGGCCGAGAGCACGGCGGCTCTGGCCCCCATCGCTTCGAGGAAGGCGAGCTTGTGGGCGAACTCCTCCGATCCCACCTCGCGGCCATTGGGGACGTAGACGCTAGCGACCCGTAGCCCGCCGATCGTTGCCTCCACCCAGCGGGCCTGGTCGGGGTCGGGTTCGCCGGGGAGGCCCACCTCGACGTCTGCGATGCCCAACTCTTCTCGGGCCAGGATCGCAACTCCCTCCCTGCCCCCCCCCGAGTGGTCAGCGGCGAGGTAGCCGGCGGCCTGGAGGGGGAGGTGGGGGAAGGCCTCGACAGTGCTCTTCGTCTCCTGAAGAAGGACGATGTCGGGCCGCTGCTCGTCGAGCAGGGCGAGCAGCCGGGGGAGCCGGGCTCCGAGCGAATTGACGTTGTAGGTCAGGACCAACACCGGGCGCCGAGCCTAGTTGGGGTGGAGGCACCCACCCCGCGGGCAAGGTTGTACGATCGGCACCGTGCTTTTCGGTTGGGTCTGAATGACGCCACGACAGAGGGTGTTGGCCGCCGTCAACCACGAGGAACCCGATCGCGTGCCGATCGTGCTGGGTCTGAGCAACGCTACCGGCATCAAGATGAAGCCTTACCGCCGGCTCAAGCAACTGCTCGGAATCGAAGCGGCCGACCACTACCTCTACCGTTGGCCGGAGCTCGGCACAGCGGCGATCGACGAGGAAGCAATGGTGCGCCTCGGCGTCGACGTCCGGGGCGTCCTCGATCTCGAACCGGCGTCGGTGCTGGAGAGAAACGCCCACCGGCCACCCCACGCCGACTACCTCAACTCTTGGGGTTCGGGTGCCACCGAGATTCGGCCCGGCGAGTGGTTCCCGATGGTCTGCCCGCTGGTGTCGGCCACCACCATCAAGGAGATCGAGGATTATCCGTGGCCGGATATGGAGGACCCCACCCGGGTCGCCCATGTGGCGGAGCAGGCAGCCCGCCTCGCCGCCGAGAACCGCTACGCCATCATGGCCACGCCCTGGCTGCTCTTTCCTCTCGAGCGGGCGTTTGCCATGCAAGGCATGGACACCTTTCTGATGAACCTGGCCCTTCGCCCGGATTTCGCCGAGGCGTTGCTCTGGAAGATCCAAGAACTCTGCAAAGTGTTGATGGGGCATTTCTTGGCGGCGTTGGGTGAGAACGTCGACATCATCAAGATCGGCGACGACCTCGGCACCCAGGAGAGTCTCCTGATGTCGCCGGCCATGTATCGCCGGATCCTCAAGCCGATTCATGCCGACTACGTCCGTTTCATAAAGGAGCGGACCTCTGCCAAGCTCTTCTTCCATACCGATGGCGACGTGTTCCCACTCATCGACGACTTGGTCGAGATAGGTGTCGACATCCTCAACCCGATCCAAACGTCGGCCGGAAAGATGTCGAACCTGGAGGAGCTGAAGGCACGCTGGGGTGACCGGTTGACGTTCTGTGGTGGCATCGACACCAACCGGATCCTTCCCGACGGGACACCCGACGAGGTGGCGGCCGAGGTCCGACGTGTGATCGACATTCTCGGGCCGGGGGGCGGCTACCTGGTCAGTTCCGTTCACACCGTGATGGACGATGTGCCACCCGAGAACATCCTGGCGATGGTTGATGCCGTGTTCGATCAGCTTTCAGAGAAGCCGGCATGACCGGCCGCGCCGAGATCATCGACATGGTCTATGAACACGTGCTCAACGGCGAGGCCGAACAGGCGG
>CAYUKI010000249.1:0-3696 GCA_964445235.1 uncultured Acidimicrobiia bacterium
TGCGGAGCGTCTGGCCCAATCGATCATCGACTTGCGTCGCCAGGTGGGAACCTGCCGGCGGTGCTTCAACGTCACGGCCAACGAGGAGTGTTCGATCTGTCGTGACACCCGGCGGGACACCAGGTCGCTGTGTGTTTTGGAGCGCGCCCAGGACATCGTGGTGGTGGAACGCACTCAGGAATTCCACGGCCGCTACCACGTACTGGGGGGCGCTCTGTCGCCGATTCAGGGCATCGGGCCCGGCCAGCTCCGATTCGCCGAGCTGAAAGCGCGGGTCGTAGACGAGGAGATCACCGAGCTCATCGTCGCCACCAACCCCTCTGTCGAGGGCGACACCACGGCTCTATACATCGCGAGGGAGCTCAAACCGCTCGGCGTCAAGGTTACCCGGTTGGCCATGGGCCTTCCGGTCGGCGGCGACCTCGACTACGCCGACGAACTAACCCTCGGACGCGCCCTCGTGGGCCGCTCGGAGATGTAACCGCGAACCCAGGGTTCTGGGTAGTACCCAGTACTACCCAGCGCCCACAGATCATCTGTGGGTGGGGAGTCCGACTCCTACTACGCGACCACCACTGTCTTCAGGTTGACGAACTCCTTGATGCCGAGGTCCGCCAGCTCCCGACCGTAGCCAGAGGTCTTGATGCCACCGAAGGGCAGGCGAGGGTCCGAGGCCACCATGGCGTTCACAAAGCAGCTCCCAGCCTCCAAACGGTCGGCGGCGATCCGTTCGGCGCGGGCTACGTCTCGACTGAAAACAGCGGCGCCTAGTCCGAATTTGGTGTCGTTGGCAACGCGGATCGCCTCCTCCTCGCCGTCGACGGTGATGACCGCAGCCACCGGCCCGAAGATCTCCTCGTCGTGGGCGGGCATCCCAGGCTTCACGTCGGCGAGCAAAGTGGCCGGGTAAAACGCCCCCGGGCCAGTCGGCACCGCCCCCCCCAGAACCAGCCGGGCCCCCATCCGGACGCTCGCCTGCACCTGGCGGTGTATCTCGTCGCGGAGGTCGGCGCGGGCTTGCGGTCCGACGTCGGTCTGCTCATTGAGCGGATCTCCCATGACCGCCGCGGCCATCGCCGCCGCCATCTTCTCGGTGAACTCCGCCGCGATGGACCGGTCGGCGATGAACCGCTTGGCGGCGATGCACGACTGTCCGGAGTTGATGAGCCGGCTAGCGGCGCAAGTCTTGGCTGCCAGGTCTAGGTCGGCGTCGGCCAGCACCAGGTAGGGATCGGAGCCACCCAACTCGAGGACCGTCTTCTTGAGCACCGACCCAGCCTTGGCCGCCACCGCCCGCCCGGCCGGGTCGCTTCCGGTCAGGGTGGCTGCGACGACCAGCGGATGTTCGATCACTGCATCGACTCGCGCGGAAGGAATGAGCAAGGTGGCGAACAACCCGTCCGGAAAGCCGGCGTCGGCAAATATCTCCCCGATGGCGAGGGCGCACCCGCTGACGTTCGAGGCGTGCTTGAGCAACCCGGCATTCCCGGCCATCAACGCCGGGGCGGCAAACCGAAAGACCTGCCAGAAGGGGAAGTTCCAAGGCATTACCGCCAGCACCACCCCCAAGGGTTTGGCGGCCACGTAGCTATTGGTCCGTCCGGTGGGGATGGTCCGGTCGGCCAGAATGTTGGCGGCTTCATCGGCGTAATACCGGCAGGCCCAGGCCGACTTCTCCACCTCGGCGCGTCCGGCCTTCACCGGTTTTCCCATCTCGACGGCCATCAACTCGGCCAGCCGTTGCCGGCCGCCTTCCAGCAATTCGGCCGCCTTGTGCATGTGACGAGAACGTTCCGCGAACGGTTGGTGGCGCCAGTCCAGGAAGGCTTCATGAGCGCGACCGATCGCCGCTTCGACCTCGGTGGGGCCGTGCTCGGCGTACTCGGCCACCAACTCGCCGGTGGTTGGGTTGATCGACTGCATATGTCGAGAATAGGTCGACACGAACGGTCCGCGCCCCGAGCACCGGCTCTGCCCGAACAGGGCCGACGATCCGGTTAGCGGACAGCTGCCCAGGCCAGGTAGACGACGCTACCCCCCGAGGCGCCTCGTTCTGGACGCACTTCGATCCGGATGGTGCGAGCCTCACCCGGTGTAGCCCTCCAGGTCTCGAATCCCCGGGCCGGGTCGGAGGCTTGGTCCACGAACTCGCTCACCGGCATCGCCGCCACGGTGTGAGCGGGGACAAAGCCGGTGCAGTCGCCGGTCGCTCCCCCCGATCCGCTTTCGACAGTGAGGAAAAGGCCGGCGAGCGTGCCTTCCTGTCCATCTGCAAAGAGCCGGAGCGAAGCCGCTCGTTTGCCGCCATACGAGACGACGACGCAGTTGGACTGGTATTCGTCCGAGCCCATCTCGACGATGGAAAAGGCCGTCCGGCCGGCCAGTTCTTCGGTGACGGCCAAAGCGGACCCGTCGAGATTGTCAAGGCTTGGGGGAGACCATGCGGCGGCTTCCCTGGCCACCCACATCAGGGCAATCTGTACGGTGAGGGCGCCGACCGCGGTAAGCACCAAGGAATGGCGGCGGCGGCGGAGTTGGATGGTCTCGGCATACATGATGACCTCGCCGAATCCGGTCGGCATGGTGAGCCGGTTTTGAAGGATCTCGAGGTCAGTCGAGGTAGTCGAGTTGCACGGCGGAGATCTTGCGCAACCGGGCGAAGTTGTGTCGGGCATCCATGTACCGGACCGAGCCCGTCTTTGAGCGCATTGCCACCGAGTGGGTGACCGCTCCGTCCCCGAAGAAGTCCACGCCCCTCAGAAACTCCCCGCCGGTGACCCCGGTAGCGGCGAAGAATACGTTATCGATGCCCACCAGGTCGGCCGTTGTCATCACCTGGTCGAGATCCAGCCCAGCTTCGGCTGCGTATGCCCGTTCCGAGTCATCCCGGGGCCAGAGCCGGCACTGGATCTCGCCGCCGATGCAGGCCAGTGCCGCTGCCGCCAGCACAGCCTCGGGCGATCCGCCGATCCCGATCAGCACGTCGATACCGGACTCGGGCCGCGCCGTGGCGATCGCCGCCGAGACGTCGCCGTCGCCGATCAGCCGGATGCTCGCCCCGGCTTGACGGACCTCGTCGATGTAGCGTTGGTTACGAGGCCGGTCGAGGATGATCGCCCGCAGGTCGCTCACGTCCTTGCCCTTGGCTTTAGCGATACGCCGCAGGTTGTGATCGATGGGAGCTCCCAGCTCGATTTGGTCAGCGGCCTCCGGGCCGACCGCGATCTTGTCCATGTAAACGAGCTTGCCTGGTGCGTACATGGTTCCCTGTTCGGCAAGGGCGATCACCGAGAGCGCTCCCGGTTCCCCGGCGGCCGTGAGCCTCGTTCCGTCGATCGGGTCGACCGCCACGTCCACCGTCGGCCCCCGGCCGCTACCGACCTTCTCCCCATTGTGGAGCATTGGGGCGTTGTCCTTCTCCCCTTCACCGATGACCACTACGCCAGAGATGTCGATGGTGGCGAGGTGTGCTCTCATCCCCTCGACGGCGGCGTGGTCGGCGGCGTTCTTATCGCCTCGACCTTGCCAGCGCGCGGCAGCCATGGCGGCGGTCTCAGTGACCCGCACGAGGTCCAGACCGAGGTTTCTCTCGGGTACCTCGATCATGAACCCACCCGAAGGATCAGGGCGTCGCCTTGAGGGGGCCGGGCGGGGGCGGGGGGGGGGGGGGGGGGGGGGGGGGGGGGGGGGGGGGGG
>CAYUKI010000250.1:0-3687 GCA_964445235.1 uncultured Acidimicrobiia bacterium
AATGAGCGGTGACCCCACCGCCCACGGTCGTCGGCACCGTACAAGCAGACCGGAGTTTCTGTGTGCAAGGTAAGAATCGGAGATTGACGATGAGCGGGGCTCACCGGCCTGATCCTTTCGGCGGAGGGGAGGTGGTCTTTGACAGTGTTAGGTCCCGTCGGTAGACAGTGCCCTGATGAGCACCCCGCAGAGCCCGGTACTTAAGGGGTCCTATATCGCTCTGGCGGTGGCCACCATCGCCTTCACGACCAATTTCTGGGCTTGGGGGTTGTTGTCTCCTCTTGCGCCGAGGCTGCGGGATCTACTTAGTCTCAGCCCGATTCAGGTGTCGGTCATGGTGGCAACGCCGATCCTGCTCGGCTCGATCGCCCGCATCCCATTGGGAGCGCTGACCGACCGGTACGGAGGTAGGTCGGTGTTTGCGGTGTTGAGCCTGGTCGTGGTGGCCCCGCTCGTCTTTCTTGCCTTCTTCCAGACCTTTCCCTCCCTTCTCCTCGGTGGTTTGGTCCTTGGTTTGTCGGGAGCGTCGTTCGCGGTTGGTGTCCCCTTCGTCAGCGCCTGGTTCCCCCCCGAACGGCGAGGGTTTGCCCTCGGTGTGTACGGCATCGGGAACATGGGGACCGCCATCGCCGGATTCACTGCGCCTCGACTGGCCGCCGAGGTTTCTCCGGCGGCGCCTTTTTTGGTGGTGGCGGCAGTGGTTCTTGCTACTGCCGCTGTGGTTGTGGTGGCGGGCCGCGACGCTCCCGGTCGTCCGGCCACTACCGCCCCGCTGTGGCACAGACTCCGGGCGGCGATGAGTTTGAGGATCACATTGGACCTCTCAGTTCTCTACGCCCTTACCTTCGGCGGGTTCGTCGCCTTTGGCGCTTACCTGCCCACGTACCTGCGGGAGGTTTACGGACTCGAGACACCCGACGCTGGGGCCCGGGCCGCCGGGTTCATACTGGTCGCCACGGCGGCTCGGCCGATTGGAGGGTGGCTCTCGGACCGGATCGGAGGACCCCGGGTACTCGGAGTAGCTTTTGCCGTGGTCGCGGTGGGGGCGGCGGTGGTGGCTTTTCGGCCACCGCTCGAGATCGCCACGATCCCCTTTCTCTCGATCGCCGCCGCCCTCGGGCTCGGCAACGGTGCCGTCTTCGCCCTGGTGGGAAGAGGAGTTCCCGGGGATCGGGTGGGGTCGGTGACCGGGTTCATCGGAGCGGCCGGAGGGTTGGGAGGCTTCGTGCCGCCCCTATTGATGGGAGCGGTCTACGAGGCCACAGGCGAGTACCTGATCGGCCTTCTTCTCCTCTCGCTCGTGGCGGTGGCAGCCCTGGTGTACTCGCTGCGCCGATTCGGCTTTGGCGCCGTCAAAGCGACCTAGACCTTCTTTGGTCTTTATCAACCATCGCGGAGGAAGCGGTAGAAGAGGGCGGCGATGACCGCCAGCACCACGGAGACCCCGGTGGCGACCCAGGCCAGTCTCGGCTCGCCTCCCAGCAGACCTTCGGCGGTAACGGCGACGAGAAAGATCTGCAGGCTCAACAACAAGAGCACATAGACGAGTACGGCCGATGTCACCTTGCGCTTGCCGGTGGTGGCCATCAATCGATCTCCAGGGCGCCAAGGGCCCAGACTGTGCCCTCCCGCACCTCTACCTCGATCTTGGTCAACGCCCGGGTCGGAGGTCCGGCCACCGGCTCGCCGGCAAGGTCGAACACTCCTTGGTGGCAGGGACAGTGGAACTGGTCTTCTGCGGGTACCCAGAAAACGACACACCCGAGATGGGTGCATTTCTGCCCAAAAGCGAGGATGAGATCGGCGTCGGGGCGGATCAGGATGGCAGGGTCGGCCGCGGTGGGATAGTTGAAACGGTGGCTTCCGCCCACGTCGATCTCGGCCAGGTCGACAATTGGTTGCGGCTCACCAACGTTGGCCCGGCGGAGGGAGGCCCAAACGCTCACCAGGCCGCCCCCGGCAGCAAAGGCCACCGAGGCCAGAACGGTGTAGCGGGCGAACTCTCGCCTGGTCACCTCCTCCTCGCCTTCGGCGGTGTATGGGAAGTCGCGGCGCCAGATCGGATCCCGCTTGTCCCCCGAATGGCCGTTGCTCATACCGCCACCTCCTCTAGACCGAAGGGGTCGTCGAGCCAGGGACGGCTGTCGCGACCAAGCAGAACATCGATGGGTCCCGGTTCGTGGGCGACGGTGGCCACTTTGGTCCGGACCTTTTGGTTGCCGAACTGCCAGTCGTGTACGAGGGTGCCGGTCCGGGTAGCGGCGAACTCAGCGGCGGTGCCGTACCAGAGGGCCTCGGAGGGGCAGACCGATGCGCACATCGGCTTCAAACCCTCCGAGGTGCGGTCGAAGCACATGTCGCATTTCATCATTTGGTCGAAGGAGGCCAGGTACTTGGGCACCCCGAAGGGACAGGCGTAGACACAGTTGGAACAGCCGATGCACCTTGAGCTGAGCGACGATTGGACGACCCCGGCCTCGTTTTGTTTGATGGCGTCGGCCGGGCAGACCTCGGCGCAGGTCGGGTCTTCACAGTGCATGCACACCATCGGTACGGTGCGGGTGGTGGCAGCCCGGTCGATGGTCTCTAGCTGGATGAGGGAGATGCCGCGATGGGTGTCGCACTCGGCGCAGGCCTGGACGCATGCCTGGCAGCCGATGCAGCGGCTCTGGTCGATGGCGAACACCGCGGTGGCCGGGTCCAGCGGGGCCGTCACATTCATTCCGGTACTCCGGTGTGGAGGGTGAGATCCCGGTCGTCACGGGTATCTCCCCGCCCATCTACCTTTTCGATGCGGACCGCCGAGACCTTGTACTCGGGAATCTTGGACACCGGGTCGAGGGCTCGGTGGGTGAGCAGGTTGGCCGACTGGTCACCCGGCCAGTGGTAGGGGATGAAAACCGTGTCGGGTCGGATCGTCGACACCACCTTGGCCGGGGCGATCATCGATCCCCGCCTCGACGTCACCCGTATCAGGTCGCCGTCGACAATGCCGAAGCTGGCGGCGAGGCGGGGGTGGATCTCGCACAGTGGACGGGGATACTGGTCGACCAGGGCACCGATTCGGCGAGTCTGGGTGCCGGACAGGTACTGGCTGATCACCCGTCCGGTGGTGAGCCATACCGGATACTCGGCATCAACGATCTCGGCGGGTGGACGCCACGGGGTGGGCACCAATCGAGCCTTGCCGTCGGGGTGGAAGAACCGCCCTCCCTCGAAGAGCCGGGGGGTGCCGGGATGGCCTTCCTCGGGACAGGGCCAGAAAACTCCTTGCTCTTCGACCACCCGTTTCCAGGTGATGCCGGCGTAGTCGGCGGTTCCACCCTTGGACGCCACCCGTAGCTCCTCGAACATTTCCTCGGTCGAGGTGTAAGAGAAGTAGTGCCCTTTGCCAAGGCGGTGGGCGAGATCGCAGAGGATCTCCCAGTCCCGGCGGGCCTCGCCGGGTGGGGGTATGGCAGCGTTGATCTTCACCACCCGCCCCTCGAGGGTGGTGACGGTCCCCTCGTCCTCTTCGTGCAATGAGCCGGGGAGGATGATGTCGGCATGGCGGGCGGTCTCGGACATGAAGAAGTCGATCACCGCGTAGTACTCGAGACGCTCGAGGGCCTGGCGGGTGAAATTGGCGTCGGGAAGAGAAACCAAGGGATTGAAGCAGATCGAGAGCAGGCCCTTTATCTCCCCGGC
>CAYUKI010000251.1:0-3685 GCA_964445235.1 uncultured Acidimicrobiia bacterium
GTCGGAGGAATCGAAGGCGTATATGCCGTAGTCGCCGTTGTCGATGGCCGTCAGGTAGGAGCCGCGGTAGCCGCGCACCCCGGCCCAATAGACACCGTTGAGGGTGGCGTTGCGAACCGTGAGGTTCTCGACGGCAACCCCGTCGGCGAACACATCGATGCCGTTCTCACGTTGGAACTCGCCGTCGATGATCACCCGGTTGCGGTTGGTGCCCCGCAGGACCAGACCGGGCGTGTCCACCTCGACGCCCTCCCGGTAAACACCGGGCCCGATCAGTACCAGGTCGCCAGGGTCGGCGGCGTCGACAGCGGCCTGGATGGTGGGATGGTCCTCGGGGACCCTGCGAGTAATTCCGGTCCAAGCTCGGGGGGCGGAGGTCTCGATCACCCCTTGGGCAGCCGGCGAAGCCTGCGGGTCGCCGACGGTTAGACGGGCGGCCATGCCGTTCCCGCCGGCGGTGCCGTGGAACGTGCAGAAGAACACGTACTCGCCGACCTCGTCGAAGGTGAGGGTGGCGGCGTCGTCCACCAACTGGGTCAAGCTCCCGAACGCCGACTCGGTGCTCCACGAGCCGTCGGCGGCCACCGCGTTGTGGGGGTTGTCACCCGCTCCCAAAAAGGTGACCTTCCCCCCCACCGGGATGTGAACGTCTTCGGCGGAGAAACGATTGTCAAACATCTCCACCACCACGTCGTCTCCCGACAACGTGGCCCCGCCACAGGCCGCCAGCACCCCCAATAGCAGGGCCCCCCCCCACCACCGCAGTTTCAAGATGCCCGACCTCTGAACAGCCGACGCAGCCAGGCCCGCAACGAGGCCCAGAAGAACGATAATCCCCGCACGTGAGTGGGGTTGGAGATCGCCATGGCCTCATCCAGGGTCGGGGCGGCCAGCTTGGCTTCGAGGCACGCCACGAAGTCACCGATCAGTCGAGTGGTCATCTCGTTGATAAGACCCGTCCGGCCGAACTGGGCGGCCGCCCCCGACAGCTGCACGTCGGCGTCGATGTCGACCTTGGTGGACCCGTCCAGGTCCACCAGGGCGTAGGACACCTTCACGTGTCCGCGGCTGCCGCCTCGGCGATCCACCCCCGTCCCGTCGATAACGGCGGTGTGGCCCTGCGAATCGGAGCTGACCACCGCATCCCCTTCGAAAACCGCGGTGAGCGGACCGAGCTTCACGGAGACCTTGCCCCCGTAGGTATTGTTGCCCTTGTCGGCAGTGAGCTCGGCTCCGGGCAGGCACTGTGCCACCGCCGGCACGTCCTGGAAAAAACCCCATACCGCCTCGACCGGACGCGTTACGGCGAACTCATGGGTGATCTTCATGGTCGTTCGCTACGGTAGATGCGGCGCTGGCGATCGCTCGAAAGCCCTCTGACATCCGGCCGAGCAGAAGTAGAACATCTCCCCTTCGCTCTCGAACCGGTGAGTCGTGGCGACGTCGACCGTCATGCCGCATACGGGGTCGACCGCCGTGTCGGGAACCGCCACCTCTACGGGCGGTGAGGCCGCCCCCGCGGCCCTCAACGCCACCAGTTCGGCCAGGATGGCCACGGCGATCTCCTCATGGCTGGTGGCACCGAGGTCGAGACCCGCCGGGGCGTGTATGCGGGCCATGGCGCCGTCGTCGTGGCCCTGCTCTCGGAGCCACTCGGTTAAGCCGGCCGCTCTCTTTCGGGAGGCCACGACCCCAACGTAGGCGGCCGGCGTGGCCAGGGCTGCGTCGAGGGCGGCCTCGTCGTAGTGGCCCTGCGTGGCCACCACCAGCAATGACCGCCCGTCCACTTCGGTCAGATCGAGGTGGACGTCAACAGTGTGAGTGCGCCAGCCGAGCACTCCGGCCAGCTCCGTCAAATGCACGGCGGCGGGGGACGCGCCGATGACCCAGAGGTCGGGGGGGGGAAGGACCGGCTCCACGAACACCTCCATCGAACCCTCCGAATCGCATGCCATGGGTACCGAAGTCACTCCGGGGCGATGGTCCGGCTCTCCGAGTATCAACAGGCGCGGAGCTCCATCCTGGAGGGCGGCCAAGGCTTCTCTCACGACGGTGGGCTGGGCGCATGCCCCTCCCAGCCAACCGGTCACCGTGCCGTCGGTAGAGATGATCGCCCGCGCCCCCGGTTTCCCGGAGGTGGCGCCGCGCCGCCAAACCACGGTGGCCAGCGCGAACGGTGTACCGGCCCGCCGGAGCGCAGCGATCTCATCGAACAGCTCCGTCACTTTCCGGCGCTCACCTTTGGAGGGCCTGCCAGACCCGGTGGGGCAACACCGGCATGTCGATGTTGAGGGGTCCCGTTCCCCCCTTGGCGGCGGCGTCCCACCAGAGGGCATCAAGGACGGCATTGACATAGGCGGCCGGCGATCCGACCGTGGCCGACTCGCCCACCCCCTTGGCCCCGATCGGGTGGTGGGGCGAAGGAGTGACGGTCTCCCCCAACTCGAATCGGGGGGTCTCGTAGGCGGTCGGGATGAGATAGTCGAGGAAGTTCGACCCGATGCAGTTGCCCTGGTCGTCAAAGGTGATCCATTGCATGTTGGCCTTGGCGAACCCTTCGGCCAGCCCGCCGTGAATCTGGCCCTCGACGATCATGGGGTTGATCCGGACCCCGCAATCATCGACCGCCACCATGCGCAGCACCTTCCAGGTGCCGTCCCCGGGGTCGACCTCCACCACCACGATGTAGCTGCCGAATGGGTAGGTCATGTTGGGCGGGTCGTAGTAGTGGACTCCTTCCAGCCCCGCCTCCATGCCGAGTGGATGGTTGGTATAGGCGGCGAAGGCAATCTCTTGGATGGTGGCGCCCCGATCGGGAACGCCCTTTACGAAAAACCGTCCCGGTTCCCACTCCAGGTCCTCCTCGGCAGCCTCCAGGAGGTGGGCGGCGATCTTCTTTGCCTTGTCGCGGATCTTGCGGGCGACCATGGCGGTGGCGGCGCCCCCCACCGGGGTGGAACGAGAGGCGTAGGTACCCAGACCATAGGGGGTGTCGTCGGTGTCGCCCTCCTTGACGAGGATGTCTGAAACCGGTATGCCCAATTCGTTGGCGACGATCTGGGCGAAGGTGGTTTCGTGTCCCTGGCCTTGGCTCTTCACTCCCAGTTTGAGGATGGCCTTACCGGTGGGATGAATACGCAGCTCGGCGGAGTCGAACATCTTCAGACCGACAATGTCGTAATCGCGGGATGGACCGGCACCGACCACCTCGGTGAAGGAGGCGATGCCGATGCCGATCAGCTTGCCGTCGGGGCGGGGCTTCTTCTGTTCGGCCCGCAACTGGTCGTAGCCGATCATGTCCATCGCCTTGCGAAGGGCGGTGTGGTAGTCGCCCGAGTCGTAGACGAAGCCGGTGGGCGAGTGGTATGGGAATTGCTCGGGCTTGATGAAGTTCTTCAGACGGAACTCGGCGGGATCCATCCCGATCTCGTGAGCTGCGTTTTGCACCAACCTTTCGATGAGGTACGAGGCTTCGGTGACCCGGAAGGAGCACCGATAGGCGACCCCACCGGGGGCCTTGTTGGTAAATGCCCCTTGGGCGGCGACGTGGGCGGCCGGGAAGTCATAAGAACCGGTGCAGATGTGGACGAGGCCGGCTCGGAACTTGGTTGGCTGGGCGTCTGCGAAAAAGGCGCCTTGGTCGGAAAGGATGGACGCCCGCATCGCCAAGATCCGGCCTTCCTTG
>CAYUKI010000252.1:0-3665 GCA_964445235.1 uncultured Acidimicrobiia bacterium
CCGGTATTGCACTCACGGCCGAGACGGCCACGGGCGAGGTTGCCATCGCCGTAGCGGTGGCAAGGGTGGTCGGAAAGCCGATCGGCATCCTCGTCTTCACCTGGCTGGCGCTGCGGTTTAGATGGGGGCGGATGCCAGCCTCCACCAATTGGGGGCATGTCTTGGGCATCGGAATACTGGCAGGGGTCGGCTTCACGGTCGCCTTCTACGTCGCGGGCCTCGCCTTCGGACCGGGCCCAACCGCCGACGGCGCCAGGTTGGGACTTTTGGCCGCTTCCCTTCTGTCCGGCTTACTCGGGTGGACCGCGCTCAGTTGGCGTAGGGTACGAACGTGATTCCCGCCCCAACGATCATCTGCCCCGATTGCGGCGCCACCGCCCAGCTGTCCGGATTCCTGCCCTCCGACGAAGAGCCCCAACCGGGCGACGTGGTCACATACCGGTGCCCGGCGTGCCTCGAACGCTTGGACATCATTATCGAAGGAGACGGCGAGTCGGACTAGCTCGTACTGGTGATGCCGACGAGGGGCCTCATGCGCCGCAAGGCGCGCCTTTGGCCTTCGGGGGCGAGCAGGTAACGGCACCACAACGGTGGGCGGCGAGAATGTGGTTATGACGTCATACGAGGCCGTGGTCGTTGGGTCCGGACCCAACGGTCTGGCGGCCGGCATCGCTCTGGCAGGATCCGGACATTCGGTCCTCGTGGTGGAGTCAGCTCCCACACCGGGGGGGGGAGCCCGCACAGACGAGTTGACCCTCCCCGGTTGCCGACACGACGTCTGTTCGGCAGTGCACCCATTCGGGGTGGCATCGCCGTTCTTTCGATCGCTCCCTTTGCAGAAACATGGCCTCCGCTGGATCCACCATCCCATACCTATGGCCCATCCTCTCGATGATGGTGCGGCCGTCTTGCTGCAACCCTCCCTCGACGCCACCGCCGACTCTCTCGATGGAGATGGACCCGCCTACCGCCGGTGGGTGGGGAACGTGGTCAGGCATTGGGACGACCTCGAATCCCTGTTGATGGGTCCGCTGCTCCGAGTGCCTCGACACCCGATCGCGGCAGCGACATTCGGTCTGCCTGCCTTGCTGCCTGCCACTCGATTCGCCCGCCTCGCCTTTCGGACCGATCGAGCGCGGGCCCTCTTCGGCGGAGCGGCCGCTCACGCCATCCAGCCGCTGGAACGACCCGGCACTGCTTCCTTCGGCCTGGTATTCCTGGCAGCCGGGCACAAACACGGCTGGCCGATCGCCGCCGGCGGTTCACAGATGATCACCACCGCCCTGGTCGACCACCTGCGTTCTCTGGGTGGCGAGGTGGTGGTCGGAACGGAGGTGCGGAACCTGACCGACCTGCCGCCTTCGAAGGCGATCCTCTTCGACACGTCGCCGGCCGGGATGGAGCGAATCGTCGGTGACCGGTTCAATGAGGCCTTCCGGCGGAAACTGCGCCGATTCCGATACGGACCGGGCGCCTTCAAGGTCGACCTCGCCCTCGATGGACCCGTCCCCTGGGCCAACCCCTCGGTCGGCCGAGCTGGAACAGTCCACCTCGGCGGCACTCTCGACCAGGTGGCGGCGTCGGAGCGTGGAGCAGATGTCGAGCGGCCCTTTGTATTGCTGGCACAACCAACCGGTGCCGATCCAACGCGGGCACCGGCGGGCAAACACATCGTATGGGCCTACTGTCACGTGCCACCGAGTTCGACGCTCGACATGACGGCGGCCATCGAAGGGCAGATCGAACGATTCGCTCCTGGGTTCTCCCGCCTGATCCTGGCCAGACACGCCCGTGACCCCAAAGGATTCGAGTCGTACAACCCCAACTACGTGGGCGGAGACATCGCGGCGGGGGCCGCCACCCTGATGCAGCTGGTCCGTCGACCGGTACTCTCGGCGGACCCCTATGCCACCCCGGACCCCACCATCTTCTTGTGCTCGTCTTCCACACCGCCCGGACCAGGCGTGCATGGCATGTGTGGGTATCACGCCGCCCAGTCGGCCTTGAAGCGGTTGCGGAGTCGCTAAAGGGGGGCCGATCTCAGGAGTGGTTGAGGCTGGGCGGGTGTTGCGAACGCCTACGAACCTCCGACAATCCGCGTCACCCCTCGGGCCGTATGACCGCCGGTTCGCATTTGGGTGGCCGGGGGCCACGCAAAGGTGGTTAGGGGTGCCAGCGGTGAGGGCGAAGTTTCATGTCGGGGAAGCCGAGTTCGTCGCAGAGGGCGTCAAAGGAATCGCGATGGGCGCCCTGCCATTCCAGGTCGGACAGGCTCTCCGCCAATGGAACGTCCCTCCGCAAAGTCGTAAGCGTGCGGTACAAATGCGCCTCGGTACGGTTGCGGCGGAGCGTGGCGGCCAGCTTGTCGGCGCTTCGCACCTTCACGTCCCACCAGGCGGCGTCATCGGGTATCAGGTCCAGGCGCCCATATCGGGCCAACAGGGCAGCAGTCGACTTGGCCCCCCAACCTGGCAACCCGGGTACCCCGTCGGCGCTGTCGCCCACCAGAGCCAGGTAGTCGGGAATCGCCTGCGGAGGCACCCCGAACTTCGCGATCACTCCGGCCTCGTCGAGGATGGTTCCCTCCCGTCGGTTGAACGTCACGACCCGTTCGTCAATGACGCATTGGGCGAGGTCCTTGTCGGGAGAGCAGATCACCACTTGCTCGACCTCATCACAGAAACGAAGGGCAGCCGTGGCCATGGCGTCGTCCGCTTCGAACTCGACCATCTTCCAGGTCACTACCCCCAAGGCCTCCAGGGCCCGCTCGGCGAGGGGGAACTGGTCGAGGAGCTGGCGGTCGACCCCCTCTTCGGTCTTGTAACCGGGGAACAAGTCGTTGCGGAAGGACCGAATCACCTGATCGGTGGCGGCGGCGAGGTGGGTGACCCCCGGTTCCCGCAGCAAGGAGAGGGTGGTTTCGATGATCCCATACACCGCCCCGATCTCCCGACCCGAACCGTCGGTACGGTTGGGAAATCCGAAATACGCACGGAACAACTCGTAGGTAGCATCGAGCAGGTGGAGACGCACGACGACGATGGTAGAGACTCGGCCCCCGAGGACCCCTGGCGATTGGTGAGCGAACGTTTCTCGACCCTCGGAAAGAGGTTTAAGGAGCATTACCAGCAGCCCAACATCGGCGAGCCACCCCAACCTCCCGACGACGAGCTGAAACAGGCCCTGCGCACCCTCGGCGATGCCCTCGACCGTGCCTTCAGCGCGGTGGGTAGCGCCCTACGGGATCCGGAGGTGCGCGACCGCGCTAAGGAGGCGGCGAATGCGCTGGTCTCGGCGTTTGGCAACACTTTTGCCGACGTCGGCGATGAGCTCGGCAAGACCGTCCGAAGGCGAGACGAGGGCCAAGAGGCGGCCGGCGAGTCCGGGTCGAGTAGTTAGACGCGATTCGGTAGGGAGGTCCGAGCAGCGGCGGCCCATCGTGATTAGCCGCAGGGTAGAGTCGTCGGCGAAGAGGCGCCGGTGGCAGAGAAAGGAGCGCACCAGCCGTGCCAACCTACATATCCCTCATCAACTTCACGGATCAAGGGATCCGCAGTTTCAAGGACAGTCCGAAACGCGCCAAGGCCTTCACCGAAATGGTGGAGCAAATGGGCGGGAAGGTGAATTCGATCCACTGGACCCTCGGGAGCTACGATGTCGTTGCA
>CAYUKI010000253.1:0-3662 GCA_964445235.1 uncultured Acidimicrobiia bacterium
CCAGGTTGACTCCCCGAGTGCGGGCCGTCATGCCGGTCCATCTCTTTGGGCAGGCGGCACCGGTGGAGTTGTTGGCGGGTGTGGCCGGCGACCTTCCCATCATCGAGGATGGCGCTCAGGCCCAGGGCGCCACCAGGTGGGGAAAGCCAGTCGGATCACTCGGGACGGTGGCCGCCACCAGCTTTTATCCGGGGAAGAACATCGGGGCGTATGGAGACGGGGGAGCGGTGTTGACCGACTCCGACGAGATGGCCACTCGGGTACGGGCACTTCGCAATTGGGGAAGCGACCGCAAATACCACCACCCCGTGATCGGGTTCAACTCCCGACTCGACACCCTCCAAGCAGTTGTGCTCACCGCCAAGCTGCGCCACCTGGCCGACTGGAACCGCCAGCGCGGCGAGGCGGCCAACCACTACCTCGAGTTGCTCAGCCCCCTCGAGCCGGTGGTGCCGCCGTCGGTGCTGGAGGGCAACCAGCACGTTTGGCATCTCTTCGTGGTCCGAGTACCGGACCGGGACAACGTGATGGCGAAAATGAGGGCAGCGGGGGTCGAGGTCGGGGTTCACTACCCGATCCCGATGCACCTGCAGGGGGCCCTGGCCGAACTCGGCTACCACCGGGGCGAATTCCCGGCCACCGAGGCCGCTGCCACCGAGATGCTGTCGCTACCGATGTTCCCCGGGATCACCCTCGACGAGCAGGAGCGGGTGGTGGCGACCCTGGCGGCGGCCTTGGGTCCCTGATGGCCGCCGAGATATTCGTTCATCCGCAGGCGCTCGTTGAGTCCGTCGAGATCGGAGCCGGGACACGGGTGTGGGCGTTCGCCCACGTCATGGCCGGAGCAATAGTCGGAGCCGACTGCAACATCGGCGATCATGCTTTCATCGAGGGGGGGGCCGTGGTCGGTAACCGTGTGACGGTCAAGAACAACGCGCTCATTTGGGACGGGGTGAGCATTGAAGACGATGTGTTCGTGGGGCCCAACGTTGTGTTCACGAACGACCCGAATCCCCGGGTCCCCTTCAAGAAGCCGCCAGAGCAGTTCAGCAAGACGTTGGTGATGACTGGGGCTTCCCTCGGTGCCAACTCGACCATCGTGTGCGGGTTGGCGATCGGCCGCCACGCCATGGTGGGGGCGGGGAGCGTGGTCACCAAGACCGTTGCGAATCACGCTCTCGTCGTGGGCAATCCGGCTCGGCGGGTGGGATGGGTGTGCGAGTGTGGGGAGAACCTCGGCAGCGATCTGATCTGCTCCTGCGGGCGGCGCTACCGGCAGGCGAAACGGGGGCTGGAGCGGAGCGACTCGTGACGACCTCCACTCTTGTCAGCCAGTTCGAGTTGTTGGCGGCGATCCCGGAAACCGAACAGGAGCGGGTGGCGCTCGCCGAGCCCCGCCCCCGGGTGGTGGCGATCGGGGGAGGCCATGGGCTGGCCGTCACCTTGAAGGCGTTGCAGAAGTACGCCGGCTCTATCACCGCGGTGGTGTCGGTTGCCGACGACGGAGGTTCGTCGGGTCGTCTCAAGGAGGGGTTGGGAATACCTCCACCCGGAGATATCCGCAGGTGCCTTCTTGCCCTCACTCCCGACTCTTCGCTGTTCTTCGAGCTCTTCGAGTACCGCTTCGCTCAAGCCGATGTGGGCGGCCACGCTCTCGGCAACCTGATCCTGGCGGCTTTTGCCGACCTGCTGGGAAGCTTCGAGGCTGCGGTGTTGGCGGCGGGCGGTCTGTTGGGAGCGGTTGGTGCTGTGGTCCCAGCGGCCGACCGAGCCACCCATTTGACGGCGGTGGTGGGCGGCCGCCGAGTCGCAGGCCAGGGCGCCATCACCCAGGCTCGGGGGGGGGTGGAATCTCTCACGATCGGCCCGCCCGAAGCGGTGGCCCCGCCCCGGGCGGTCGAATCGATCCGCCGGGCCGATCAGGTCGTGATCGGACCTGGCAGCCTGTTCACCTCGGTGATGGCGGCACTCCTGGTTCCCGGGCTGGCGGAGGCGGTGCGAGAGTCGGAGGGGGAGAAGATCTTCGTGTTGAACCTGATCGACCAGGACGGCGAGACCCTGGGTTTGACCGGCGAGGACCACCTCGAGCGGATGGCTTCACTGGTCGGGGTGACCGGTCCGGGGACCGTGATAGCCCATCACGGAGCGGTGGAGGTGCCGGCCGGACACCAGGCGGTGACCCTGGCGGTCGATGGTCCGGTGGCTCACCAATGGCGGCTGGTGCCGGCCGACGTGGCCATCGACGGCAGCGGTTGGCCAGAGCACGACCCGGCCAAACTCGGTGCGACCCTTGAGAACCTCTGGCGTCAGTCGCCGGGGTTCCTGGTCAACGGCGATCGGTAGGGGAAGCGCTCCGGGCCCCCGCGGAGCAAGCGGGCTCCCTGCCCAACTCGTGGAAACCTGTCACCACCCCTCCGTAGACTGCCGGTAATGCCATCGTTCCGGGTCCATTCGGACTTCGCCCCGGCCGGAGACCAACCGGCCGCCATCGCCCAACTGGCCGAGGGAATTAACCGCGGCGATCGCTTTCAGACCCTCCTCGGCATCACCGGCTCGGGGAAGTCCGCAACCATTGCCTGGACGATCGAGGCGGTCCAGCGCCCCACGCTGGTAATCGCCCCCAACAAGGCGCTCGGCGCCCAGCTCGCCAACGAGTTCAGGCAGTTCTTCCCCGAGAACCGGGTCGAGTACTTCGTTTCCTATTACGACTATTACCAGCCCGAGGCGTATCTACCGCAGACCGACACCTACATCGAGAAGGACGCCACGATCAACGACGAGATCGATCGCCTCCGACATTCGGCGACCTCGGCATTGTTGGTCCGCCGCGACGTAATCATCGTCGCCTCGGTCTCCTGCATCTACGGACTCGGGTCCCCCGAGCAGTACAAGGGCCAGCTGCTCCGTCTCGTCCAAGGGGTCGACTACCCGATGCAGGTGGCGTTGCGGCGCCTAGTGGACATCGACTATGAACGCAACGAGGTCAACTTGGTCCGCGGCAAGTTCCGGGTACGGGGCGACACCCTGGAGATCTTCCCGTCCTACGAGGAGACCATCGTCCGGGTCGAGTTCTTCGGCGACACGGTGGATCGTTTGCTGCGAATGAACCCGATGACCGGTGAGGTCATGGAGGAGCTGTCGGAGGCGTTCATCTTCCCGGCGACCCATTACGTAACCGAGCGGGAGCGCATGGTGAAAGCGATCGTCGCCATCGAAGAGGAGTTGGCCGAACGGCTGGCCATGCTTGAGGGCAAGGGAAAGCTTCTCGAGGCCCAGCGTCTGCGGATGCGCACCTCCTACGACCTGGAGATGCTTCGGGAGATCGGGCGTTGCTCCGGCATCGAGAACTACTCCCGGCATCTCGACGGTCGGGAGCCCGGCGACCCTCCCTATACCCTTCTCGATTACTTCCCCGATGACTTCCTGACGGTGATCGACGAGTCCCACGTCACCATTCCCCAGATCGCCGGCCAGTACGAGGGCGACCATTCCCGCAAGTCGATGCTGGTCGAGCACGGTTTTCGCTTGCTGTCCGCCATGGACAACCGGCCGCTTCGTTTCGACGAATGGCTTGGCCGGACCGGGCAAATGATCTTTCTCTCCGCCACCCCCGCCACCTTCGAGCTCGAACATGCCACTCAAGTGGTCGAGCAGATAGTGCG
>CAYUKI010000254.1:0-3661 GCA_964445235.1 uncultured Acidimicrobiia bacterium
TGGACGAGCGGGGGGGGGCCCTGGCAGTGCCGACCGGTATTCCTTGGATCTCCCTCGTTCCCAACGGACGACGGGTGGATTGGTGATCCACCAAACCGGCTTGGTCGAACTTGCCGACCAGGTCAGGACCCGGAAGATTCGACCGATCGAGGTCGTCGATCATTACCTCGAAAGAACCGAGCGGTTCCAGCCCCTTTTCAATGCGGCCATCTCGATCGACGGGGAGCGAGCCCGCCAGCGGGCATTGCGCCTCGAGAGACAGACTCTGGCCGGTGCCCTCGCCGGCATCCCGGTTCCCATCAAAGACATCTTCGACCATGCCGGCCGCGTCACGACTGCCGGTTCCGGCTTCTATCGCAACGAATCGAAAACCAGCGCTCCGGCCGTCCATCGGGTGGAGAACGCCGGGGCCGTGATCACCGCTCGATTGGGGCTCCACGAGTTCGCCTTCGGCTTTTCATCCGAGAATCATTGGTTCGGCCCGGTTCGCAACCCTTGGGATCCCGCCACCTCCCCTGGGGGCTCCTCGGGTGGTTCGGCGGCCGCCGTGGCCGCCGGCCTTGCTCCGGCCAGCCTCGGAACCGACACCGGTGGTTCGATCCGGGTCCCCGCAGCTCTCTGTGGGGTGGTCGGTCTGAAGGTCACCCACGGGCGAGTGCCCCTTGCCGGGGTCTTCCCGCTCGCCCCCTCGCTCGACACGGTCGGCCAGCTCGGTCGCTCGGTGGCTGACGTGGCCGTCGTCTACGCCGTCACCGCCGGTTATCACCCCGCCGACCCCTGGGCGGCGCCGCGAGTCGTGGAACAACCGACCACGTCCACGCTGGAGGGTTTGGTGGTGGGCGTGCCCCAGCCGTGGGTGGACAAGGCCCCGATGACCTCTGAGGTCAAGGCCGCCTTCGAATGGGCTCTGGGGCGGCTGGCCGCGCTGGGAGCGATCGTGGCACCGGTCCGTAATCCGGTCTTGCTGCCCCCGGGAAAGATCAACGAGCTGGCCTGGGGCGAGATTGCCACGGTGCACAGACGGTGGTGGGGCACCGAGACCTACGGGCCCGAGACCGCCGGACGACTGGAAGCGGCGATGGCGGTGACTCTCGACCAGTACGTGGAGGCCCAAGCCTGGCGCTCCCGCCTCCGCAACCTGGTCGCCGACGTCTTTTCGGCGGTCGACCTGCTGGTTACCCCGACGGTGCCGGCCATGCGGAAGCTGATCGGGGAGGACGTCATCGAGGCAGGTGGCCAGCCGCTCCCCTACCGAACCGTCCTCTCGTGGTTCTCGGCGTTGGTCAATCACATGGGTTGCCCGGCTCTCTCGGTTCCCCTCGCCGTAGACGGGTCGCCTCCCCCTTCCCTGCAACTCATCGCCCCTTGGTGGAGGGAGGCGCGGCTGTTGGAAGCCGGTCGGGCCCTGGAGGAAGCTGGGGTGGCCGGGGTCAGATGGCCACCGGGGATATGAGTGCGGCCCGATGGGTCGCAGGGCCCATGCAGGCTCCAATCGATAGCGGAGCACATGCCTCTAGAATGATCATCCCGTCGTGAAGTTCCGCTTTGCGGCGACCGATAACGCTTAGAACCCGACCTGAGGAAGTGATCCCCTGGTGTCCGACCATACGGCCACCCTCGACTCCCCAACCCCCCCCGAAACCATACGGCTCGACAAGGTAGTGATCCGCTTCGCCGGAGATTCCGGCGACGGCATGCAGGTGGCTGGCAACCGTTTCACCGACGCCTCGGCGGCGTTCGGGAATGACCTCGCCACCCTGCCGAGTTTCCCCGCCGAGATCCGCGCCCCGGCCGGCACCCTTCCAGGAGTGTCGTCGTTCCAGGTGCAGATCGCTGATTTCGACATCCTCACTGCCGGCGATGCTCCCGACTGTCTCGTGGCAATGAACCCGGCGGCGCTCAAGGCCAACCTGGCCGACCTCCGCCAGGGCGGGACGCTTGTGGTCAACACCGAAGCCTTCGACGAGCGCAACCTCGCCAAGGCCGGATATGAGAAAAACCCACTCGAGGACTCGAGCCTCGACGGCTACCGCGTCATCGAGGCGCCCATGGACGCCCTGACCAAGGAGGCCGTTGCCGGCAGTGGGGTTTCGGGTCGCGACGTGCTCCGCTCCAAGAACTTCTTCGCCCTCGGGCTACTCGGCTGGCTGTTCCACCGACCGCTCGAACCGACGCAGACCTGGATCGCCGACAAATTCGCCAAGAATCCGCCGGTCGTGACCGCCAACACCGCCGCCCTCAAGGCCGGTTGGAACTTCGGATTCACCACCGAGGCGGCCCGCACCACGTTCGAGGTCAAGCCCGCCAAGCTCTCGCCCGGCACCTACACCAACGTCACCGGCAACACCGCCCTGGCGTGGGGTCTAATCGCGGCAGCCCAGTGCGCCAAGCTCCCCCTCTTCTACGGCTCGTATCCGATCACTCCGGCCTCCGACATCCTCCACGAGCTGGCCCGACACAAGAACTTCGGCGTTCGCACCTTCCAGGCCGAGGACGAGATCGCCGCCGTCGGTTCGGCGGTCGGCGCCGCCTTCGCCGGCAACCTGGCCGTCACCGGAACGTCCGGTCCCGGCATGGCTCTGAAGAGCGAGACCATCAGCCTGGCCATCGCCACGGAATTGCCCCTGCTGGTCCTCAACGTACAGCGGGGCGGGCCCTCCACCGGCCTGCCGACCAAGCCCGAGCAGGCCGACCTGCTCTTTGCGATGTTCGGACGTCATGGCGAGGCGCCCTTGCCGGTGCTGGCCATCGCCACACCATCGGAGGCATTCGAGATGGCCATCGAGGCCGCCCGTCTGGCATTGAAGTACATGACCCCGGTCATCCTCCTTTCGGACAACCACATCGCCAACGGATCGGAGCCCTGGAGACTGCCGGACTTGTCAACCCTGCCCGACATCAGCGTTCCCTTCGCCGCGCCCGACGGCGGCACGTTCCTCCCCTACAGCCGGGACCTTCATACCTTCGCCCGACCCTGGGCGATACCGGGAACCCCCGGCCTCGAACATCGCATCGGGGGATTGGAGAAGGAAGCCGTCACCGGCAACGTCGACTACGAACCGGCCAACCATCAGCTCATGACCGACAGTCGGGCGTGGAAGATCGCCAACATCGCCAACGACATCCCGCCCGTCGTGGTCAACGCCGACCAAGAAGCCCAGGTGTTGGTGCTGGGATGGGGGTCAACGTACGGAGCCATTCGCGCCGCCGCCAACCGCCTCCGAAACCGAGGCCAGAAGGTAGCCGTCGCCCACCTTCGCCACCTGAACCCGTTCCCAGCCAACCTCGGCGAGGTCGTGCGCGCCTACCGGCATGTGTTGATTCCCGAGCTCAACACCGGCCAGCTCCTCAAACTGGTCCGAGCCGACTTCCTCGTCGACGCGGTTGGACTGAACAAGGTCTCCGGTGTGCCCTTCCGGGTGGCTGAAATCGAAGAGAAGGTCTTGGAGATGCTGGGCGTCGAACAGACGACCCCGGCAGAGGGAGCAATGCAGTGACCACCACCTACACACGCGCCGATTTCCAGACCGATCAAGAGGTCCGTTGGTGCCCCGGTTGCGGCGACTACGCGATCCTCGCCGCCGTGCAGAATTTCATGGCGGGTATGGGGGTAGAGCGACACAAAATCGTTTTCGTCTCCGGTATCGGCTGCTCGTCCCGC
>CAYUKI010000255.1:0-3659 GCA_964445235.1 uncultured Acidimicrobiia bacterium
GGCTGTCCTCCTCACCGGCTGCGCCGGGTTCATCGGTTACCACGCCGCCCTCCGACTGCTCGACGCCGGGCAAGACGTGCTGGGCGTAGACGCCCTCGACGACGGATACGATCGGCGGCTCAAGCAATGGCGCCTCGACCAACTCACTCCCCACCCCGGCTTCCGGTTCGTACCCGGAGATGTGGCCGAGGCCGACCGTCTTGACCAGGTCTTCGCTACCGCCCCCGGTCGGATCGAGGCGGTAGTCCACCTCGCCGCCCGCGCCGGGGTGCGACGCAGCCTGGAGGAGCCGCACCTCTACTACCGCACCAACGTGACCGGCACATTGTCCCTGGTCGAGGCGGCACGCCGGCACGAGATTCCCAAGCTGGTCCTGGCCTCCACGTCCAGCGTGTACGCCGGGAGCACCCGCATCCCTTTCCGCGAAGACGACCCGGCGGACCGCCCCCTCTCCCCCTACACCGCCTCCAAGCGGGCGGCCGAGCTCTGCTGCCACGCCTACCACAAGGCCTTCGGCCTCGATGTCACCGTGCTGCGCTATTTCACCGTGTACGGACCAGCCGGCCGTCCCGACATGAGCATCTTCCGGTTCATCCGCTGGGTCACGGAGGGCGAGCCGGTGAGCGTGTTCGGGGACGGCACCCAGTCGCGGGACTTCACCTATGTAACCGACGTGGCCGATGGGACGGTCCTGGCCCTCCGACCGGTCGGCTTCGCCGTTATCAACCTGGGAGGCGACCACCCCGTCGAGCTGCGCTCGGTGCTGGGTATGGTCGAGAGCCTGGTGGGCCGCCCGGCCACGGTGGAGCATCAGCCGTTCCATCCCGCCGACCTGCGAGCCTCGTGGGCCGACATCTCGGTCGCCGAGCGCCTGCTGGGATGGCGGCCCAAAGTCAGCATGGAGGAGGGTCTGGCCGCCGCCGTCGAGTGGTACCGGCAGAACCGGGAATGGGCACGAACACTGAGTATGTGAGGCCAGCAAGGGCTTATCCATGCTCACCGGCGGCGCGCAAGACAGCAACGGTCCCCTCCATGGTGCGTGCCAGCGGAAAGCGCCGCCTTACCTCCTCCTGAAGGGCGGACCCGAGTTCTCGTCTGCGGGCATCCTCATCACGCAGCTCGGCGAGCCTCGCCACCCATCCGTCGACGTCGAAAGGGTCGACGAGATAACCATCGCGGCCGTCGGTAATGACCTCAGGGTTGCCACCGCGATCGGAGGCCACGCAAGCCAGGCCCGCTGCACCGGCCTCCAGCAAGGTGTGCGAAAGGCCCTCATAAAGTGACGGGAGGGCGAGGACGTGTGCTTGGCGCAAACGGACTTTCATCTGGTGATGGCCGACCCGCCCCACGAAGTCGACCCGCTCACCTAGGCCGAGCCTGGTCGCCAAATCCACCATCGCGGGCAGTTCCGGGCCTACACCGAGCACCTCGAGGCGGCACCCTTCGAGCCGGGCCAGTGCCAGGAGCAGTACATCGAGGCCCTTCCAGTTCGCCAACCGGCCGGCAAAGCAGATTCGGAGAGTCTCACCCCGGGAGCGGACCGAGGGTGGCGCGGTAAAGGAGTCGTTCCCAACCCCATTCGCAACGACGGAGATCCGCGTTTCGGGAACTCCCCATCCCACCACCAACCTACTCAAGTAGAGGCTGGGCACCACGACCTGGGCGGTCTTTTCGAGGACGTACCGGCGGCGCTGCCGGTGAGCGGACAGGCCGGGCGGGTCTCCAGGGAGCAGCTGGAACGAGTCGATGTCGGCTGTGGTGAGACCCAAGTTCCTGGCCGTCTCCCACACCGTGTCACCGACGACCTTAACCACGTACCTCTTGCGGAGAAGCCGGCATACAGCCGCCGTCTGGTAGTCCAGGCCGTTGGCCAGCACCATGCTCGCCCGCGGCACCTCCCGGAGCAACGCCAGCCCGACCCCAGCCTGGTGATGGATCCAGGACCTGGTGGATGCGGCCCGCACCACGCGGAATGGCCGCTGCCGGTTGTCCTCACCGCCCGCCGGAGTGGCACATAGCACTGTCACCTCCACCCCGGCGGCGTGAAGGGAATGAGCGAGGGAATCGATAAAGGTTGCCGGCCCCCCGATCTCGGGGGGAAAGATGTTGGTTACCAGGAGGAACCGCTCTCTCACACCCGCACCAGCGGCTCGATCACTTCGATAATGCGCCGGGCGTAGCTCCGCTGGTCATGATGGCCTTCAACGAGGGCCCTCAAGACGAAGGGGTCGTACCTCGCCCGGCGATCGTGGATGTGCTCGATCTGCTCGGCGACTGCCGCGGGCCGTTCGTCGCGCACGATGAACTCTGGGAAACGGACCAGAACATCAAAGAAGGCCTCATTGCTGGTAAGCACCGGACACCCGGCGCTCAGTGCCTCAAGCACGGTCTTGTCCATGCTCCCGGTGCGACTCAGGTTGAGGTGCAGAAACGCCGTCTCGTACAGGGCCGGGATGCGATCGTGAGGTATGAAACCGGCCATGTCGACCAGGCCCTCTAAACCCAGCTCCCACACCATCGATCGCGCCTCACGGTCATAGTCCAAGTCATCAAGGGTGAGGGTGGGACCGACTATCCGGAGCCTCGGACTAGGAATCATTTGGCGCTTACGCATCGCCTCAGCCACCTGAATGAGGAGGTCGATGTGCTTGCGGCGCGACACCCGCCCGACGTAGACGATGTCCTGCAGGGCCCTGGCGGCGGGCACAGAAAACAGATCGGTATCCACACCTTGTCCGATCGCCCGAACCTTGGAGGAATCCACCCTGCATCCCTCGGGGCTCGACGTGAGCATGACATCGGCCGAGCGGATCGCTCTTCGGAGCATCCTCGTCACGGTGCCATGGGCGTACCAGCCAACAACGGGGAGTCCCAGCCGGCGGAAGGTAGGTCGGAGGATGGGCGCCCAGGCGACCGCCATGTGCAGAAACACGGCATCGATCTCGTGCTTGAGGCAGATCCGGCGAACGTGCCAGTTGTAGGCCCACCGTCCCCCCAGTCGTCTCGGAATCCGGAAAGGTCGTCGGGGGATGACCGAGACCACCACGTTGTCGGGCAAGGATGCCCTGCCGAGCCGGTCGGTGACGGCGACCACAACGTCGCAATGACGGGCCAGCTCGGCCACCACCTTGACCTGCCAGGCAAGCGCCCCATCGAGCTCGTCGAGGGCGAAGGTGACGACGAGGAGGTTCATGGGTAGCGTGGGAGGTCGACGGGGGTCCGCGTTGCGAGGACGAGCGGCTTGTGAGAGTGCCGTCCCGGGATTCTGTACCGGTGTTGGAAGGCCTCCGCCAGCACTCCGGCAACCCCCTCCTCATCGATCCGGTCACTGTGTATCTCCACCACGAGGCGCTCCACTCGAGCAAGAACGGACGAGGCCTCGTGCAGGACAACCGCCTCGGCCCCCTCTATGTCCAACTTCAAGAGGTCAACCGATACGGATCCGACAAGATCGATCAGTCGTCCGAGCGTGACGGCGGGAACCGTCTCATCTCCCTCCGCACCGACGCGATGCCCGGTGCTGGCGGACGCGTAGACCAAGGCGACCTCTCCCTCCTCTCGCCACACCGCCGCCTGCACCACTTTCCAGTCTCCCGACCCGTGGAGGTCCCTATTGGTCTCCAGGACCGCGAAGGTCGAGAGAGAGGGCTCCACGGAGA
>CAYUKI010000256.1:0-3637 GCA_964445235.1 uncultured Acidimicrobiia bacterium
AGAGCGCCAGGTTGTGGCCCTGGAGGTCGGGGGTTCAAGTCCCCTCGGTCACCCCGACGATCCCAAGCACTCGTCCAACAGGAGTCGATTTGAACGCCAGCATCACCGAGGCCGGTCCTTTCGAGCGTGTGCTCACGTTCACGCTGGCCGCCGCCGACATCGAGGCCGCCAAGACCAAGGCCGCCCAACGACTCTCCCGGGAGATCAACATCAAGGGGTTCCGACCGGGTAAGGCACCCCGTCCGATCGTCGAGGCCACCGTCGGTGCCGCCAAGTTGCGATCGGAGGCGATCGAAGAGCTGCTCCCGGCCAAGGTCGGAGAGGTTCTGGTCGAAAGCGACCTTCGCCCGGCGGTGGCGCCGGCGGTCGAGGATTTGCGCGACGTCCTCGACGGCGTCGAGGTCCATGTCCGGGTCACGCTCTGGCCGAGTCTCGATGACCTGCCCGACTATGAAGGGCGCAAGGTGGAGATCCCTTCTCCCGAGCTGAGCGACGATGAGCTCCTAGGCCAGATCACCAGGCTGCGCGAGCAGTATGCCTCCCTCGAGACCGTCGAGAGAGTCGCCGCTTTGGGCGACTACGCGGCGATCGACATCGTCGCCCAGCACAACGGCTTGCCGGTCGGAGACGCCAACGCCAAAGACCTCCTATACGAGGTGGGGTCGGGCGAGTTCATCCAGGGGATCGACGAGCACCTGGTGGGCAAGGCGGCCGGAGATACTTTTGTCTTCGGCGGACCGTTGCCAGAGGGTTTCGGAAAAAAGGCCGGCTTGCCCGTGTCGTTCACCGTGACGGTGACCGAGGTCAAGAAGAAGGTCTTGGCCGACCTCGACGATGAGTGGGTGGCCGAAAACACCGAATTCGATACGGTGGAGGAGCTCACCGCCCGTCTCGCCGAACAACTACGGGAGATCAAGCGTCGCTCGGTTTCGGCTGCCTTTCAGGACCTGGCCTTCGAGACTCTGGTTAACGAGGTGCAAGTCGAGATTCCCCGGGCCCTGCTTCGGGCGGAGATGGACGAGATCCTCCACCGCTTCGGGCATCGGCTGGGCGAGCGAGGCGTCAAGATCGAGGATTACTTCCGGGTTACGGGTCTGACCGACGAGGAGTTCGTAGGTGACCTGGAACGGCAGGCGGACCGGACCCTGCGCGGGCAGTTCTTGCTCGAAGCGGTGGTCCGGCGGGAGGGCTTGAGGGTCGACGACGAGGAGGTCGCGGCGGCCGTCGACCAGGTGGCGGGTCGGTCCGATGATGTCGAGCAAGCCCGCCGGATGCTCCGAGAACCCGAACGAGAATTGGCCTTGCGGAGTGATATCCTGCGCGGGAAGGCCCTGGCCGCCATCACCGCAAAGGCAGAGCCCGTGGATGCCGACGGGAATCCAGTGGATTTGACCGTGCCGGCGGCCGGAGAGACCTCTGCACCGACTTTCGAGATTGAGGAGGCTGAGCTTGACTCCTGAGAGCTACCTGGTTCCCACGGTGATCGAATCGACGAGCCGGGGCGAACGTGCATTCGACATCTACAGCCGGTTACTGAAGGACCGGATCATATTCCTCGGCACTCCCATCGACGACACCGTCGCCAACCTGGTGATGGCCCAGCTGCTCCATCTGGAGAGCGACGACCCAGACAAGGACGTCTTCTTATATATCAACTCCCCGGGCGGGTCCATCACCTCGCTCTTCGCCATCTATGACACGATGCAGTACATCAAGCCGGACGTCAACACGGTTTGTATGGGCATGGCGGCTTCGGCGGCGGCGGTGATTCTGGCCGGGGGTGCCAAGACCAAGCGCTTTGCCCTCCCACACGCCCGCATCATGCTCCACCAACCCCATGGCGGCGCCCAAGGCCAGGCCAGCGACATCGAGATCCAGGCTCGGCTGATCGTCCAGATGCGCGATCAGCTCAACCGGATCCTGGCCGATCACACCGGCCAAAGCTACGAAAAGGTTTCGCTTGACACCGAGCGGGATTATTGGATGCTGGCCGAGGAAGCAAGGGATTACGGTGTGGTCGATGCTGTGTTGACACGCCGGGAGCTGACTGCGGTAGCCTCTTAGGTGAAGCCAGCGGCGGCTATTACAGGTTGCGGAAGGAAGCCAGATGGCCAAGTTCGGTGAGGGTGGTGAGCTCCTCAAGTGCAGCTTCTGCGGCAAGTCACAGAAGCAGGTCAAGAAGCTCATCGCCGGCCCGGGTGTGTACATCTGCGACGAGTGCATCGACCTCTGCAACGAGATCATGGAAGAGGAGTTCGCCACCACCGAGGAGATCGTCCTCACCGAGCTTCCCAAGCCGAAGCAGATCGGCTCCTTCCTCGACGAATACGTGATTGGCCAGGAGGGCGCCAAGAAGACCCTGGCCGTGGCCGTCTACAACCACTACAAGCGCATCCGGTCGGGCCCCGGCAAGCGTGAAGATGTCGAACTTCAGAAGTCCAACATCGTCCTGATCGGCCCCACCGGGTGTGGGAAGACGCTCTTGGCCCAGACTCTCGCCCGCCAGCTCAACGTACCGTTTGCCATCGCCGACGCCACCGCCCTCACCGAGGCCGGCTACGTGGGTGAGGATGTCGAGAACATCCTGCTCAAGCTCATCCAGGCGGCCGACTACGACGTCAAACGTGCCGAGCAAGGAATCGTCTACATCGACGAGATCGACAAGATCGCCCGCAAGGCCGAGAACCCCTCGATCACCCGGGACGTGTCGGGTGAGGGCGTCCAGCAGGCGCTCCTCAAGATTCTGGAAGGAACCGTCGCCTCCGTCCCTCCTCAGGGGGGTCGTAAGCACCCCCATCAGGAGTTCATCCAGATAGACACCACCAACGTCTTGTTCATCTGCGGCGGCGCCTTCGCCGGTCTGGAGGACATCATCTCGCGGCGGATCGGGCACAAGGCTGTTGGCTTTGGTGCCGAGGTCAGGTCGCGGCGGGAGGGTCGGCCGACCGAGGTCCTAGCCCAGGTCATGCCCGAGGACCTCCTCAAGTTCGGGCTGATCCCGGAGTTCGTGGGACGGCTTCCGGTGGTGGCCACCGTCGACGACCTGGACCGGGCAGCGTTGATAAGGATCCTCACCGAGCCCCGCAACGCCCTCGCCAAGCAGTACGGCCGCATGCTGGAGATGGACGGGGTTGACCTGGTGTTCGAAGATGAAGCACTGGAAGCCGTCGCCGACCTCGCCCTAAAGCGCGGCACCGGTGCTCGCGGCCTTCGAGCCATCCTCGAAGAGGTTCTCCTCAATATCATGTACGACATCCCCTCCCGGTCAGATGTCGCTCGGGTCGTTATCGACGCCGAGGTGGTGCGAACCCGGGCCAATCCCACCATCGTTCCCGTTCCCGATCCGCGCCGCGAACGTTCCGCCTCTTGATCGCCTGAACGTTTCGCGCTCTCGCGGCGAGTGACTAGTCAATGCAGCAAAGCAGTGTGACTCTTGACATTGGTCCGTCTTGTTACACAGTGTGGTCAAGCCACCACGGGGCGTGGTGACTTAGGGTACGAACAGGGAGGCATCGACCTTCGGCCTGAGACCGGTCACCGGGGCCGAAGCGAGCCAGTGGTGAGACCGACCCGGCCCCTGCCCCGAGAACGGCTCCTTCACGTCGGTGACCGTCACCATCGCCCCCAACTCGGGCGC
>CAYUKI010000257.1:0-3621 GCA_964445235.1 uncultured Acidimicrobiia bacterium
TTCTCGAACCAATCCATCGCTTCTCGAAAGCCGTCGTAGGCGAACTCCGATGCCGGCCCCCGAGTGAGCAACGCCCTGGCCTGGCGCTCGCAGATGAGCCCGGCGTAGTAGCTGCGCTGGTAGGCATCGCTTAGCTTTTCGACGTATCGCCGCGCCGCCGCCGGAGCAGTGCCCCCCCCTGCTGCGAACTGATCGGTGATCGCCAAGATCAGCGTCACCAGTGCCTGTTGGTTCTCGGGCTCGACCAGGAGGACGTCGAGACAGATGCTCTCGGCCTGCTCCGCCTGAGTAAGGAGCCGATAATGCTCGGCCCGCCTGATGGCGGCGGGGAGGCCGTCTCTCGTGATCGGCTTCAACTCAAAATCCTCCATCACCCGGCCCTCCTTCCTTCCTCGTACTCGCCCCTGGTAGCCACCCTACAGGCGTACCGCCAGTCCAAACATCGCCAGCGTGCCGGCGCCCGCCGTTCCGTAGAACAGCCATCCTCGACGGCCGACTCGGCCCAGACCCAGGTCCACCAGGGCGTACCGGAACCGGTGCGCCCAATGGAACAAGGACAGCGACACCAGCACAAACAGCATCAGACGGCCAACCGGGTGCCTCACCAGTCCCAGCAGGGAGCCGGCGGAGAGCCATCCGGCCGGCACCGCGATCCCGGTGAGCACGATGGCGATGGGCATCAGCAAGGCGGAGACCACCCCGCCGGCCGAGAAGAGCAGCCACCACAGCGGAGCCACCGACCGCCGGGTCATCGCAACGCCACCCAGGCCACCACACCCGAGACCACCAGCCAGGCGAGGTAGTTGGAGGCGGCGATCAGGGTGGGGTCGACCCGTTCGTCACCTCGCCACAGCACCAGGACCTTGGGAGTCAGGCTGATCCAGGTGATGGTATGGAATCCCACCATCACCAGGGCGATCAGATGCAGCCCGATGCTCCAGGGGCTTGCCAACCCGTCGAAGAGCCGCTGGAAGGAGGCGGGGTCGGAGGCCCTGGCCACGAGCACTGCTAAGAACACCGCGTACCCGAGGACGAAGAGGCTGGTGAGCTCTCGCACCATGAAAAGGAAGTAGGTCGGCTTGTGCAGCCACCAGCTACGAGGGAGGGGGCGGAGGTACTCCCTTTGCATCAGCGATCCCCACGAGGAACCAGCACCGATCTGGCCCAGTCGGTGGCGTAGGACAGCTTGGCCATCTGGATGGCGCCGGCCGGATCGACGTCCTTGGGGCACACCCGTGTGCAATCGCCCACATAGGTGCATTCCCAGATGCCCTCATGGCCGGTGACCACCTCGGCTCGGCGGCGCTTTCCCCCGTCGCGGGAGTCGAGGTTGTAACGCTGGGCCAGGGCGAGGGCAGCGGGGCCCACAAACGTCGAGTCGAGCCCGTAGACCGGACAGGCCGAGTAGCAGAGCATGCAGTTGATGCACATGCTGAACCGCTGGTAGCGGGCCATCTCGGCCGGGGTCTGGCGGTATTCCCCCTCCTCGACCGCTCTGGGCTCCTTTTGGACCAGCCACGCCTTCACCGAAGGCAGCTTGGCCTTGAAGAAGTCATCGACGTTGATCACCAGATCGCGAATGACCGGGAAGTGGCTGAGCGGCTCGATCCGTATCGGCCCGGTTCCGAACTCCCGCAGGAAGGTCTCGCAGGTGAGCCGTGGCTCGCCGTTGACCATCATGCCGCAGCTGCCACATACCCCCATCCGGCACGACCACCGGAAGCTCAGGGTGGCGTCCACCTCGTTCTTGACGTGGTTGAGGGCGTCGAGGACCACCCAGTCGGGCCGTGAAGGCACCTGATAGCGATCGAAATGGGGCTCGGGGTGGTCGTCGGGGCGAAACCGAAACACCTCGAGCTCGATCTGATCCTCGGCGTGGTCGGCCTCAGCCACGGCCGTAGACCCTTTCTCCCGGCGGCCATCGGGTGATGGCCACCTCGAGGTACTCGATCTTCGGCTCTCCCTCGGTTCGATAGGCGAGGGAGTGCTTGAGAAATCGCCCGTCGTCGCGTCGCGGGAAGTCGGTGCGTTGATGCGCGCCTCTCGACTCGGTCCGCTGCAGGGCGCTGTGGGCCACCGCTTCACCGACGTCCACCATGTTCTCCATCTCCAGTGCGGCGGTCAACTCGGTGTTGAAGGTCCGGCTACGGTCGGAGAGCTTGACGTCCTCCAACCTAGCTTTGAGCTCGGAGATGGTGGCGCAGGTCTCTCGAAGCGACGACTCGTCGCGGAAGATCCCGGCTCCCTCCTCGAGGGTCCGGTTGAGCTCGGCTCGCAGGCCCGCAACGGTTTCGTCGCCGGTGGTCTTGTCGAGGAAGCGCGCCGAGATGCGTCCCCGTTCGCTTTCGGCCTGCGATCGGAGGGCGTCGGTAGGAGCCGATCCATTCTCGAGGGCGAAGCGCGCCGCCGATCGGGCGGCACGAGTCCCGAAGACCAAGATCTCGGTGAGGGAGTTGGAGCCGAGCCGGTTGGCACCGTTGATGCTCACGCAGGCGCATTCGCCCGCCGCAAAGAGGCCGGGCAGCGGGGTGGCGCCGTCGACGTCGGTGTGGACGCCCCCCATCATGTAGTGCACCACCGCTCGGACCGGTATCGGTTGGTGGCGCGGGTCGATTCCAACGTACCGGAGGGCGAGCTCGCGCACCATCGGGAGCTTGCGGTCGATCACCTTCTCCCCGAGATGGCGCAGGTCGAGGTTCACGTAGTCCCCGTAGGGGCCCTCGATGGTGCGCCCCTTCTGGCGCTCGTGGATAAAGGCTTGTGAGAGCCGGTCACGGGGTCCCAGCTCCATGGTCAGCTTCTGGGGGTGGCGGGGGTCCGAGACGTCGAGGGGTTCGCCCAAGTCGTAATCCTGGAGGTAGCGGTAGCCGTCCTTGTTCACCAGAATCCCGCCCTCCCCGCGGGCTGCCTCGGTGATGAGGATCCCCGTGAAGGGGAGGCCGGTGGGGTGGTATTGGACGAACTCCATGTCCTTTAGGGGGACTCCGGCCCGGTAGGCAAGGGCCATGCCGTCACCGGTCTTGATGTTGCCGTTGGTGGTGAAGGGGTAGATGCGGCCGGCTCCCCCGGTGCACAAGATCACCGCCCGGGCGCCGAGGGCGGAAAGCTCACCGGAGCGCATGTCGAGGGCGGTGACGCCCACACATCGCCCGTCGTCGACCACAAGACTTGTGACGAACCACTCGTCGTAGCGGCTGATGGCTGGGTACTGCAAGGTGGTTTGGAAGAGGGTGTGGAGCATGTGGAACCCGGTCTTGTCGGCGGCGAACCAGGTCCGCTCGATCTTCATCCCCCCAAAAGGACGGACGGCCACCTCACCGTTGGGCTCCCTGCTCCAAGGACACCCCCAGTGCTCGAGCTGGATCATCTCCCCTGGCGCCTCGGTCACCAGTGCCTCGACGGCATCCTGGTCGGCCAGCCAGTCCGAGCCCGAGATCGTGTCGTAGGCGTGATCGTCGAGGGAGTCGTTGGCTTTGATCACCGCGGCCGCCCCACCCTCCGCCGATACCGTGTGGCTGCGCATCGGATAGACCTTGGAGACGACCGCCACGGTCAGGTCGGGATGCTCCTGGGCGAGGGCGATGGCCGCTCGGAGGCCCGCTCCTCCGCCCCCGACGATCA
>CAYUKI010000258.1:0-1703 GCA_964445235.1 uncultured Acidimicrobiia bacterium
GTCACAATGATCACGGCTCGCGACAACCAAATCTGGAGCGACTACTGCTTCGCCGGGTGGCATCGATTCAACGGCAACGGGGAGATGACCGGCATCCCCTGGCTCGACGAGTCCGGCCTACTCGGCTCGGCCATCGGCCTCACCAACACGCATCAGGTTGGGTTGGTGCGCGACGCCCTGGTTCGCTACGCAGTGAATTCGGGAGTTCCGACCGCCTTCCACCTGCCGGTGGTGGCCGAAACGTGGGACGGACTGCTCAACGACATCGACGCCTTCCATGTCACCGAGGCCGATGCCTTGAACGCCCTTGCCTCGGCCACAGGGGGAAGCGTCCCGGAAGGAAACGTTGGGGGGGGGACGGGAATGATCTGTCACGAGTTCAAAGGGGGAATCGGCACCGCCAGTCGTCTCGCCGACACCCCGCTCGGCCGCTTCACGGTGGGGGTCTTGGTCCAGGCCAACTACGGAGCCCGGCAATCACTTCGCATCGACGGCGTACCTGTGGGACGGATGATCGACACGAAACAGATTCCCTCGCCTTATCAGAATCAAACCGACTCCGGGTCGATCATCGTCATTGTTGCCACCGACGCACCGCTGATCCCGGTCCAATGCCGACGTCTTGCCCAACGGGCCACGGTGGGTCTGGCCCGGGTAGGAGGGGTAGGAGCCGACTCGAGCGGCGACCTCTTCTTGGCGTTCGCCACCGGCAATCATGTTCCAGCGGGTTCGAAACGCCTCTACGACCTGGCGATGCTGCCCCACGATTTCATGACTCCTCTCTTCAGCGCCACCGCCGAGGCCACCGAGGAAGCGATCCTCAACGCCTTGTGCGGTGCCGAGGACATGACCGGCTTCCGCGGTAATACCGCGTACGCCCTGCCTCAAAGCGAACTAGCGGGCATTATGAAAAAGCGGTTCTGGTAGTCCTTTGGCTACGCACTCCCTATTCCTCACTCCCATCCCCACATGCCGTAGGTCTTCTCGATTGTCGATGGGGCGGCCTATTTTGTGTCCATGCTCAGAAAAGCCCTCCTAGCGCTCGCGGCAGTGGTCGCCTGCACGACGACGCCGGCGTCAACCACAGTGGTTTCGACGACCACTACTACGGCCACCCCTCCGGCTATCGAACCCACCAAGGTCTATTACTTCTTGGACGGCGGCGACAGGGCGGGCCGCCCAGGTCCCTTCCTCGTTCCTGTCTACCGGGAGGTGGAGGCTGACGACGTCATGGCCAGGACCATGGTGGCCCTCCTGGCCGGCCCCACCGCCGAAGAGGCAGCGTCGGAGCCGGCGATCAACTCCGCGATACCAGCCGGAACCTCGTTTCTGGGTGTCGAGATCAGCGATGGGCTCGCCACGGTCGATCTCTCGCCTACCTTCGACGACGGGGGCGGTTCGTTCTCAATGTTCGGGCGTCTGGCAGAGGTGATCTTCACACTCACCCAGTTCCCCGAGATCGACTCGGTCAGTTTTCTTCTCAACGGCGAACCGGTGGAGGTCTTCTCGAACGAAGGGATCGGCCTGGATCACCCCCAGACTCGTGACGACTACATCGACCTCATGCCGATGTTGTTCGTCGACGAACCGGCATACGGTGCACCGGTGGGCAACCCAATGCGGGTGGCTGGGGTGGCGGCGGCATTCGAGGCCACCTTCGACTACACCATCGTCGACGGCGACGATCTGATCATTGCCGAGGG
>CAYUKI010000258.1:1713-3616 GCA_964445235.1 uncultured Acidimicrobiia bacterium
GATTCCTGATGACCGACAACGGAGTGGGCTGGGGAAACTTCGACACCGAGCTCGCCTACGAGGTCGACTCGCCTCAGCGGGGTGCGCTGATTGTCAGCGACACGAGCGCCGAGTCGGGGAAGCTTCAGAACGTCCGCGAGTACCCGGTGATGCTGGTCCCTTAGTCAGACGGCAGGAAAGCCCCCCGCCGGATGTCGTCGAAGGGGAGTCCCGGGGGCAGAGTGCCATAGGTTCTTCCCCAGTCGCCCTCGAGGCGCGACGCGGCGAACGCCTCAGCCACCTCGGGCCGGCCAAACCGCACCAGCAGGGAAGCCTGCACAGCCAGTGCCAGTAGCTCGACGAGGCGTCGGGCTTCCTCCTCGGGGTTGCGGAGGTCGGCGAATGCCAGCTGGGCGCGGCGGCCCGCGGCGGTGACTCGTCGATCGCCGGCCAAGCCGATCTCGTCCATGAATGCCTCCAAGGCGTGTGGTTCTCTGTTGACCGCCCGCATGACATCGAGGGCGATGACGTTTCCCGAGCCCTCCCAGATGGCGTTGACGGGTGACTCACGTAGCAACCGCGGCATCACCGACTCCTCGACGTATCCGTTGCCGCCCAAGCATTCGAGGG
This sequence comes from uncultured Acidimicrobiia bacterium, assembly GCA_964445235.1. Taxonomy (GTDB): domain Bacteria; phylum Actinomycetota; class Acidimicrobiia; order Spongiisociales; family ZC4RG35; genus CAYUKI01. The sequence goes on from CAYUKI010000258.1 coordinate 2,323, forward strand.
CCTCGTTGACGACGCCCGAGGCGCGTTTGGTCACCCAGAACTTGGCCACGGGGATGAGAATCCGACGCAACGCGGCCTCCCGCGGTCGAGGACCTGGCGGTCGCAGGTGGCCGCCACCCTCATCATGAGCAAAGTGGCGGCTTCCGATTCGACCACCAGGTCGGCGAGCACGTTCTTCATGACCGGTTGGTCGGTGAGCAGCTTTCCGAACGCCGAACGGTGCGAGCAGTGATGGATGGCCTGGACCACGGCCCTGCGGATGAGCGCGGCCGAGCCGATCGTGCAGTCGAGGCGGGTGCCGTTGACCATCTCGATGATGGTGGCCACCCCCCGGCCTTCTTCGTCGACCATGCGCGCCCAGGCTCCCTCCAACTCGACCTCGCTCGAAGCGTTGGAACGGTTGCCGAGTTTGTCTTTGAGACGCTGGATGCGGAACTCGTTGACGGTTCCGTCCGGCCGGAAGCGGGGGAGCAGGAAGCACGACAACCCACGAGGGGCGTTGGCCAGCACCAAGAAGGCGTCGCACATGGGGGCCGAGCAGAACCATTTGTGACCGGTGAGCAGGTATTCGCCGCCCGGTCCTCCGCCGTCGATTGGCATCGCCACCGTCGTGTTGCTGCGCACGTCGGAGCCGCCCTGCTTTTCGGTCATGGCCATGCCGGCCAAGGCTCCTCGCTTGTCGGGAGCAGGAAGGAACCGCCGGTCGTAGTGGCGAGACGTGAAGGCCGGCTCCCAGATGGCCGCCAAATCCGGCTGCAGGCGGAGAGCGGGCAGCACCGAAGCCGTCATGGAGTTCGGACAGCCGTGGCCGCTCTCGACCTGCGACTCCAGATAGAACAGCGCCGCCCGTCCGACGTGGGCCCCCTCCAGTGGCTGTTTCTCCCACGGCAGGGAGTGCTGGCCATTTTCCACCGCCAGTGTCATGAGTTGATGCCAGGCCGCGTGGTACTCCACCTGGTCGATTCGATTACCGGAAGGATCGTGGGTGACGAGCCGAGGGGGAAATCGATTGGCGAGGTCGGCCCACTCCGCCACCTCGGCCGAGCCGAGCCGTTCTCCGAGCGCCGCAGCCGACTCGGTCACATGTCCCCCCCCCTCCCGCTTGAGGGCCGAGGTCAGAAGCGGATCCGAAGTGAACAAGTTCCAGTCGACGAGCGGCGGCACTTGGTTGGTGACCGTATGAGTCGCCATGGCCTTGATCAAGCCTAGACCGGCGCTCCTCGGACGTCGGCGGCGGTGGCTAGTGCACCGTCTGGTAAATAATCGTGGGGTCTCGTCGGCCCACGACGCCCCT
>CAYUKI010000259.1:0-1593 GCA_964445235.1 uncultured Acidimicrobiia bacterium
GTCTCTACCTTCAAGTGAATGTTGAGCCTTGCCGCTCTGGAGGCCTGTCACGGTTGGGGCTGCCAGCTGGCAAAGACTCCGGCCGTCACTCGTAGTGGCCCAGCCTCGGGTGCAACCGTCTGGACGAAGATCTCGTCCCCGTTCGCTCCGGCGGCCGGGTAAACAAACCTGGTCGAGTCGGCCGACCACACCGTCAGGCTGCGCGAGTACTGGTCCCAGAAGGGCAGGTAGTCACGGATGAAGGCGGTGGTTGGGGCGAATCCGGGAAAATCAAAGATGCGGCCTTCTTCCCATACCCGAGGGACGAGTCGTTGGGCCTCCAGGTCGACGGTGAGATACCAGAGACGGCGGCTGTCGGGTGACCACTGAAACGCCACCGCTGGAACCTCGCCGATCTGGACGGGCTCGCCTCCCTGTGCGCCGATGACCCTGAGGACCGCCTGGACCGCCCCCACCTCACTGGTGAAGGCGATGTGGGCTCGGTCCGGGCTGACAGCGAAGGCCACCGGGCCGTCCACGGGTGATAGTTCGGTGGTGGTACGGCTGATGGGGTCGAACAACAGCAAATGATCTGAGCTCTGGCGGGCGGCGGTCTGCACTCCGCTGACCGTCCCTGTTGCGGCGACGCGGTCGGTGGCGCGGGTACCGACGGCGAGAACGCCGAGTTCGGTCCAGTCGGGCGCCAGGAATGAACCAGGAGTGATGTCGATGGGCGTGGCGGCGCCACTCTGATCCAACAATGACAACCGTTCGGCGGCGACGTGGGTGACGAGCTGGTCACCGGCCGGACTCCAGTCGAGGTAATAGGGCTGGCCGGCGTCGATCTCCGATGCGGTTCGACCGGAGGGGTCGAGCAGACCGAGCCTGATCCCCGAACCGGAGGCGGCATCGCCGAGGAAGGCGACGCGATCGGCCGGTGGGTTCCACAGATAGAAGAAGGGAGAGAGGGGAGCTGTCACGTTCTGGACGCGCTCACCGTCCCAGAGGCCGATGGTTGGGCCGCCCTTACCGATTTCGGTCCAGACCGCTCTCGTGCCGTTCGGCGACCAGGTCGGTTGGAGGTGGACCGAACCTTCGGCGGCGACCGCCAGGTCGGTTTGTTTCCTTCCGGTGGGGTCGATGATGAAGATCTCGCCCGCGGAACCCAGTACCAGAAGGTGCTCGGTGCTGCCGTCATCAGGTGCGCCCGTGCAAGCCAACAAAGTCAGGGCCATCGTGGCGAGAACGATCTTCACGGACCACCGATCGTATATCGTCTCGGCACGTATGGCCGCGCCGATCGCAGTGCTCACCTCGGGGGGCGATGCCCCCGGCATGAATGCCGCCATCAGGGCGGTGGTGAAAGTGGCTGCCTCCCGGCGCGTTGAGGTGGTCGGGGTGGAGCGCGGGTACGACGGTCTCATCGACGGTGACTTCCGCCAGCTAACCCGCATACTCGATGATCGCAGGGGTCTTGCCCCCATCGCCGAAATGGAAGGCTTGGGGGGCCTGGGCGGAACGGTGCTGGGCTCCACTCGTTGTCCGCGTTTCTTCCACCGCGACAGCCGAGAGGCCGCGTGTGCCCAGTTGACCGGCCAGGGGTTGGCGGGATTG
>CAYUKI010000259.1:1603-3614 GCA_964445235.1 uncultured Acidimicrobiia bacterium
ATTGGTGGTCATAGGGGGCAACGGGTCCATGGCCGGCGCCCATGCGCTGGCAAGCGAGTGCTCGATCCCGGTGGTAGGCATACCGGCCTCCATCGACAACGACATCGGATTGACCCGAGAGGCCTTGGGCGTCGATACCGCCCTCAACACCATCGTCGAAGCCTGCGATCGCATCTCCGACACCGCCCGCTCCCATCACCGGGCCTTCATCGTCGAGGTGATGGGAAGGCAATCTGGGTACTTGGCGATGTCGTCGGCCATCGCTACCGCCGCCGACGCCGTGCTGCTGCCCGAGCAGAGCAAGACCCGTGAGGAAGTGATCGACTCGGTCACCGAGGCCATCCGGAACAGCTTCGCCACCGCCCGTGACAAACATCGGGTGCTGGTCATCAAGGCTGAGGGTGTGAACGTGCCGACCCATGAACTCGTGGAGGAGGTGGAGAAGCGGCTATCCGACCTCGCTGGAGTCGAGGTGCGCAGCACCGTTTTGGGTCACCTGGTCAGAGGCGGCAACGCCTCGTTTCGCGATCGCCTATTGGCCGGTCGGTTCGGCCTGACGGCGGTGGATGCCGTACTGGCCGGAACGACCGACATGATGGTGGGGTGGACCAGCCCCGGTTCGGACCGGGGGATCGGCACCTCCGATCCCTACATCCGGCTGTTCCCCCTCGCCGAGGTGTTGGAGGAGACGGCAGCTCTCCTCGACGGTACGTCGGCGGTTACCCTCGACCGGGTGCGTCGTATGGAGGCAATCCAAGGAATCCTCGCCCTTTGAAAGGGCCGGGCCGAGGCGCGTGAACCTTCTCGGTCCGCCTGTTTTCTTCGCCGGTATGGCTGTCGTGGCGGGCACCGTGCTGTCGGCGGTTCGGACCGTGGTGCTGCCTCGGGCCGCCCAGAGCCTCATTACTCGGACGGTCTTCCGCAACAGCGCCCGGATATTCCGCTTGCTCGCCGGCGAAGGCCGAAGCTACGAATGGCGCGACAAGGTGATGGCGCTCTACGCCCCTATCACCCTTGTGGTGCTCCCCGGCGCATGGCTGGCACTCCTGGCGCTCGCTTACACGGCGATGTTCTGGGCGATTGGGTACGGCTCCGTGATGAGTTCATTCCGGTCGGCCGGCTCCTCCCTGCTCACCCTCGGTGTGTCGGCCCTCGAGGGTTGGAGCCAGTCAGTCTTGGGGTTCACCGCCGCCGCTCTGGGGCTGACGATGGTGGCGCTGTTGATCACCTTCCTACCCAGCCTTTACGCGGCTTTCTCGCGGCGCGAGCAACAGGTCACTCTCCTCGAGGTCCGCGCCGGCTCTCCGCCTTCGGCGGTGGAGATGCTGCTGCGAGTGCACCGGATCGGTTGGATCGACCGCTTGCCCCAGTTCTGGTTGCAGTGGGAGGTCTGGTTCGCCGACTTGGAAGAAAGCCACACTTCCTACCCGGCGCTGGCCTGGTTTCGGTCGCCCCGTTCCGACCAGTCCTGGGTGACGGCGGCCGGCACGGTTCTCGACGGCGCGGCCCTTTGCCAGTCGGCAGTGCGGGAGGCGAACTCCGCCGCCGCCGCGCTGTGCCTTCGAGCCGGATACCTCGCCCTTCGCCGGGTCGCCGGGTTCTTCGGAGTGACCTTCGATCCCAACCCACAACGCGGTGATCAAATCAGCATCGCCCGGGCCGAGTTTGACGAGGCGTTGACGCAGCTTAGGGAGGCCGGAATCGAGCTGGTCGATGACCTCGACACGGCCTGGCTCGACTTCGCCGGTTGGCGCGTCAACTACGACACGGTCTTGCTGGCGCTGGCCGAGTTGACCATCGCACCTTACGCGCCCTGGACCTCGGACCGCTCGGCGCCCGATCACCTTCGACCTCGCCTGAGCCGGTGGGGGTCGGTGCGGTTCTCGCCAGCCACCGGCGGGCTATCTCGGCCACGGCGACGATCGGTCCGGCGATGAGAACTGCGGCGGCGGTGCTAGTGCACCGTCTGGGAAGTAATCGTGGGGTCTCGCCGGCCCACGACGCCCCTGGC
>CAYUKI010000260.1:0-3611 GCA_964445235.1 uncultured Acidimicrobiia bacterium
GCAGCTTGCCGACCGTGCCGACGTGTCGGCGGCGGGAATCCACAAGATCGAACGCAACGGTATGGTGCCGACGATCACGACCTTGATGAAGATCGCCGCCGCGCTCAACCGGCCGGTGAGCTACTTCATCGCGGAGAACGCCGTGGACGACAAGCCCGCCATCCGCACCACCCCCGACAACCGCCGGGCCGTGTTCACGTCGATCTCCGGCCTCGAGCTGAAGAGCATCTCTGGCCCATACGGACGGTTCTTCATGGCCGGCGCCCACGCCGAGGCGGCGCCGGGCACCGAGTCGGCATCCAAGCTGACCAACCACCCGGGAGAGGAGCTGGTCTACGTCCTCGACGGCACCCTCTGCTTTGAGTTCGCCGACGAGACGATAAAAGTCTCCCCAGGCGACTCGATCCATTTCAGGGGCGATCTCGCCCATCGCTGGTACAACTCAGGGTCGAAGCCCGCCAAGGCGGTCTGGCTCGCTCTCCGGCCTATGTGATCGAGGCCGAGGCGTCTCGTCGAACGCGGTCAAGAACCCGGATCCGCCCGACGCCCCCTGAGTCGTTCTCCTATACTATGGGAAACAGCCGCTGGTACTTTAGTGATTGAGCGGCAACTCGATGATCCCAGGCGGGAAGGGTGTGCGACCGTGCGGATAGTTGTCGTCGGTGGCGGAGCCGCCGGAATCGGGGCGCAGGGAGGCGCCAAGGGGACAAATCCCGCCGCCGAGGTGATCCTCTTCACCGAGTATGAGGATGTGGGCTACAGCCCGTGCGGCATTCCCTACGTGCACGGTAGGGAAATCGAGAAGTTCGAAGACCTGTTCCTTCAAGACAAGCAGTTCTACGCGGACGCCGGGTTCGACATTCGCTACTCGACTCGGGTCGAGAGCCTCGACGTGGCCCGCCAGGAAATCGAGGTGGCCGGGACGGGAAAGGTCGGATACGACCGCGTGGTGCTCGCAACCGGCTGGAACTATGAGGACCCGGGGGTTCCCGGCAGCGACCTTGAAGGCCTCCACTATGTCAAGAACATCCGTCGGGCGATGGAGTTCGACAAGGTGCTCGACTACGCCAAGGTGGCAGTAGTGGTCGATGCCACCCCCATAGGAGTAGAGATGGCCACGGCCTTCGCCCACCGGGGCCTCCAGACCCACTTCGTCGATCCCGGCGGATGGGTTCTGTCGGACGTGGCCGATCCCGACATCATGGAACCGGTGGAGGCTTCTCTCCGTGAACTCGGCGTCCAACTCCACCTCCAGACCAAGGTGGAGCAGTTCGTGGGCGACGGCCGGGTACGAGCGGTGGCGACCTCGAAGGGCGAATTACCCGCCGACGTGGTGGTGGTGGCGACCCACAAGACCCCCAACACCGAGCTTGCAACGACAGCAGGAATCAAGACCGGGTCTACCGGTGGCATCATCGTCGACGATGGCATGGCGACCTCGGCGCCGAATGTGTGGGCGGCGGGCGACTGTGTCGAGATCCCCCATGCCCTCACCAAGGTGCCCATCAACGGCTTGTCGGGCAGCCACGCTTATTCCCAGGGCAAGGTGGCCGGGATCAACGCCGGCGGAGGCGACCGTGCCTATCAGGCGGTGCAGGTTCCGTGGGGGATGATGGCCGGGAAATGGGCGATCGGCGGCGTCTCGTTCGGCGAGACCCTCGCTACCGCCCTTGGGATACCCTTCGTCGCTGGGATGGCCGACGGGATCTCGAGGGCCCGCTACTACCCAGGGTTCTCGCGCATCCGGGTCAAGTTGCTGGTCAACCCGAAGACCCGCACCCTGGTCGGTGGCCAAATGGCGGGCGTGGAAGGAATCAAGGAACGGGCCGACTTCCTCGCCATGGCCATGCGGGCCCGCATTCCGATTGAAGACATCGCCTGGATGGAGAGCGTCTACTCACCCCCGATCGGGGCGTTGAACGAGCCAATGGCCCTGGCCGCCCAGAACGTGCTGACGAAACTCTGAGGTGATGGCGTGAAGTTCTTCGCCTGGCTGCGCCGCAACGCCGAGCACTATCTGATCGAGGCGGCCCAGGTCGAGATGTCAAAGAAGTACCGCGGTGGGGCCGGTCCACTGATCACCCCGGCACCCGGCGCGATGTTCTGGCGCCGTGTCTTCGTGCCCCTGTATCGACGCCTTCCGTGGTCGTTGCGGAGCAAGATCATGCGCGCCATGCCTGGAAGCCATCGACGTCCTTGGGAAAGGAGGGAGCCGACCTAGCCGAGAGACCCATCCACGCACCAACCACCGATCTCAACACCGAGCCGACCGGCCGGGAAGCCGAAGGAGAGACTCATGGCAGAATTTGTAAACCAACGGGTAAAGCCCGGAGACGCGGTAGTCAACTATGACCACAAGGTCTTCCCCGACATCCAGGCGGAGAAGGGCGAGCAGGCCTGGGTGTTCATGCACACGGTACCCTTCGAGGGCTCGGTGGGCCTGGTCAACATGCTCACCACCACCCGGATCAACCGCAAGGGATACGACACCCATCTGGTGCTCTACGGACCGGCCTCGCTGATGGCCTCCGCCACCCGCGGGTTCCCCAAAGTCGGCGACGAGGCGTTCCCCGGGGGGCTGAATTACAACCGTCAGCTCAAGAAAATGATGGACGAGGGCGTCAAGGTCTACGCTTGCCGCTTCTCGGCTGCCATGCTCTACGGCATGCGCGAGTCCGACATGATCGAAGGCGTGCAGCCCATCAACCCCCTCGATGTGCTCGACGCCACCATCACCGCCCACCGGAGCAAGGCACTGGTCCTCAACACCTGGACACTCTGACACCCGATAGTGGAGTCCACGTCGGAGACCGAGAGGCGACTCGAGCCGCTTCTGCAACGCTGGCGGTCGGCCGAGTCGAAGCTGTACCCGATGGTGATGGTTGATCCGCACAGGTACGAGACCCATCTCCGCCTGGTGCGAGAGCTATCCGATGGACTCGCCGGTCTATCCACCGTGGACGAGCTCATTGAGGCATACGGTGGGCGAGCGGGACTGATGGCCCGCACCGCCCACCGCATGTCGGTGACCATCAGAGACGACATCGGCGAGCTGGTCGTTGACGCCGCCTTCAACTCCCGCTACCGCAACCTCGTGAGCGAAATCCAAGAAGCGGAGGCGCGACGCCGTATCCGCGAAGCGGGCGATGACCCGGGGTGGGTGGTCCTAGCCGAGACGGGCCGGGACTACCCGCCACTGCCGGGATTCCGCCAGATCGAGATGCGGCTTCCCGACGGGCTCGGCATTCACTCCTACGTCGATGCCGACCCGGACACCTACCAACCTGTCTACGGCTTAGAGCTACTGACGCTCGACCCGGCCACCGGGCAGGAGGTCGGCAACGGAACCCGAGCGACCCCACAAGAGTTCGCCGACCCCTCTGCCTGGGCGGCAGCGATGGAGCAGGCAAGGGCGACACCCACCGGCTGACGCCGGTGCCGTCGGAGCCAGCCTTCTTGGCCGGCTATCGGCGGAGGGCCATCTCCCTGTACAGGCGCTCATGATCCGTGGCGGCGCGATGCCAGGTGAACCGCCGAGCCACCTCGGGGCCGGCATCGGCGAGGGACTTCCTGACGCCCTCGTCCTCCATCACCCGCTGCATCACGTCGGC
>CAYUKI010000261.1:0-3604 GCA_964445235.1 uncultured Acidimicrobiia bacterium
GTCACCCGCGCCCGTCCCAAGACCGATCGCATCGCCTGCCCGTGGCTGATCCGCCGCTACATCGACCCCGATGCCGAGATCCTCTTCGTCGCCCCCGGCCAAGTACTGACAACTGCGGTCGAATTCGGCGGACGATCCTTCGACTCTCCCGGCGCCGACTTCACGCACCGCGGCAACCAATGCACGTTCGAGGTCCTCGTGGAGGAATTCGGACTCGGTGGCGACCCCGCCTTGGCACGGCTCGCCGCCATCGTCCATGCCGCCGACATATCGGAAGACCTCCACACCGATCGCCTCGGCCCGGGACTTCTCGCCATCGGCATCGGAGGACTCGACGTCGAACCCGACGATAACCGACTACTTCAAGCGGGAATGTTCGTCTACGACGCGCTCTACGCCTGGTGCGTGCGGCAGAACGCCAGCCAGCCCTGAAACCCACCCAGCAGGTCGGTGGCGCCACTCACGCCCAACCGGCGGAGGGTGGCCGCAGCCAGACTCGAGCCGTATCCCTCGTCGCACACCAGGATCACTCGCCGGCCGTCGCCGACCTCCACAACGCGGTGGGGACTCGAGGGGGCGAGACGCCACTCCAACACGTTCCGGTCGATCACCAGCGCTCCGGACAGTCCACCATCGCGGCGTCGGTCTTCCTCCGATCTGATGTCGACTACCAGAGCCCCTGCTGCTTGCTCCCGCGCCAAATCCTCGGGCGCAACCCTGCGGAGACGCGCCCGGGAAGAAGCGAGCAACCTATCAATCGAGGGCATGCACCAACTCCCGACCCGGGAACGATAACCGCGAATTCACCGCCACGGCTGCAACCACCCAGTGCTCTGTCTGGAAAATAGCGTGAGGGTATCGGCGAGGCCACGGCGTTCCTGGCCAGGACGCACGACGAAGGCGCAGCCCATGCGCTGCGTCGAGGAGGAGGACGACGCCAGGGGCGCCGTGGGCCGGCGAGACCCCACGATTATTTACCAGACGGTGCATTAACCCAGAACTGCGACCACGTGGGCGGTGACGACGAGGCGGAGACTGGTCCCGCAACGTCCGGCCCCCTCGAGAGGAGTGGTACACACGCCGGCATACTCGACGCTCCGCTCGGCCACGATCACGAGGGCGGTGTCGAGCGGTATGGAACACCGCGGACACTGCACCGTGGTCATTGGGTTGGCTTGGTAGCTGGTCGGCTCCATGTTGTACCTCCCATTGGCGAACTTAGCCGGACGGGCCGAAGCGCTCGGTCCGAATCCGATTGGCCCCGACGCCGATAGACACCAGACCCACGGCGACGTTCTCCACGAACGACGTGGGGCCGCAAACGAAAACATGGGCAGGGGGTCCTAGTCGGTCGATCACATCTCTCAACATGCCGACGTCAACCCGCCGCGTGTAGCCCTTCCAGTCCCCGGGTTGGGAACGGGTCAACGTGTAGACGATCCAAATCGTATCGGAGGCCCCTTCCATCTCGGTCAACTCGCTTCGATAGATGAGGTCTTCTGTGGTCCGGGCGCTGTAGAGCAGCAAGGCTGGCACCGAGCTGTTGGCGCTCCGCCGATGCCGCAGCATCGACATGAGCGGTACGACTCCCGACCCGCCGCCGACTAAGAGGAGCGGCCCACCCGCTTCCACCGTCCAAGTGAAGGGTCCACCGATCGGGCCGCGGAGCTCGATGGGATCACCGGCGGCCGCCACCTCATGGAACCACGTGGACACCTCGCCGTCGCTGACCCACTCGACCGTCAGGTCGATCGCCCCCGCCATCTCGGGGGCGGAGGCGATCGAATAGCTCCTGAGAGCCTGATAGCCGTCGGGGGCGGTGAGGCGCACATCAACGTGCTGGCCGGGCCGGAAGGGCCGCCACTCCGGCATCGAGATTCGAAAGCTCTTGACTCGATAGGTTTCTTCCACCACCCCCTCGATGCGACCAAGCTGCCAGGCGATCTTCCTGCGGGGCGCGACGGCGAGCGACGGAGCAGTCTCAGTCACCGGCGTATCGCTGCTCGAGCCAGGGGTCGCCCCGACGGTGATAGCCATACCGCTCCCAGAACCCGAGCTCCTCCTCGTCCATGAATCGCAGTCCGGCTACCCACTTGGCGGACTTCCAGAAGTAGAGGTGAGGGACCAGCAGCCTGGCCGGGCCACCATGCTGGGGATCCAGATGGGCACCGTCAAATGTGTGTGCGACCATGGCCTTCCCGTTCAAGAGATCCTCGGTGGGGAGGTTGGTCGTGTAGGGGGTGTGGCAGTAGACGGTGGCGTGAGGTTGGCTGGTCCGGATGCCGGCCGAAGCGAGGAATCGGTCGATGGTCACGCCACGCCAGGTAGTGGCGAACTTCGTCCACTTGGTCACACAATGGATGTCGACGATGAGCTCGGTCTGTGGGAGCGACATCATCTCCTCCCAACCCCAAGATGCGGTTTCCTCGCCGGCTTCGATGGTGAACCGCCAGTCCTTGTGGTCGATCCTGGGGGTCGGTTCGTAGGACAAGACCGGAAATCCCTTCTCCAGGTACTGACCCGGAGGTACTCGCCGTTCGGCGTCGTCCTGACGACGTCGACCGACAAAGCCTCGGGTGGTCACCGGGTCAGCCTCTCCCCGGGGTCAGGACCTTCGCCATCGTCGCCGCCGTGCGTTCGAATTCGGGATGCGACCTGGCCACGTCCCGCGCTAGTGCGAGGGTCTCGGTCTCAGGGTCGCCTTCGAATTCGTGCCATTCAAGGGTCGGCCCGGCATTCGATGTCGCGGATAGGGACCGGCCTGCGAGGTAACAGGCGATGGGAGCCATGCCAACCTTCATCAGTCCGTAGAGCCTACCGACGAGCGCGCGCTTGGAGCGCCGGGCCGTGCACAGCTCGCCCATGGTTCTGAACACCAACGTGTAGACGGCATTGAAGAGGTCCGATACCGGCTGCAACTCAGCGGGGAGCTCGGCCGTCCGTGGGTTGTCGACCACTGGCCAGGTCTCACCGATCGGCGTGATCCCGTCGGCAATCTGGGCGAATTTGTAGAAGTGGGTCAGCTCCTGGTGGGCGGGGTCGGCCCACCGTTCGTCGCAAAGGCCTTCGCCCTGGTGAACGACGATCTCCAAGGCCTGGCGCGCCGACACCGCGTCATCGATAAGCATGAGACCGCCACTGTCGGCGGCGTCGAAGGCGACGGGTCCGTGGTACGAAGGGTCGGACAGCCGACGGTCGGGTTGATGATTGGCGAAGATGTCTATGTCGGCTGAGAGGTCTTCGATGGCTATCTCGAGGGCGGCGTAGTACTGGCCCAGGGTCTCGTATTGGTCGTCTTCGGGCGGTGAACCCGGATCCTCAGGTCGCTCGATGACCATGAACATGTCCCGGACCACCACCGGTGTGCACCGACTCAACTCCAGGCGGAGGTCGGGGTTGGTGGTGGGGACGGTGGTGCGGCTGCGGCTGGCGGCGGGCGATGCCGCCGGCGCCCGCCGCGCCTTCGAGCAATTGCGGCCGCGCCTGCGTCAACCCAACGATTTTCGAGTGCAGTTGCTGGCAGCCCACCTCGACGCCGCGGCGCGCTGATGGACTCCGGAACCGACCCCGAGGGCGGGCATTTCGGCGGCGCCCGCGCGCCTGC
>CAYUKI010000262.1:0-3574 GCA_964445235.1 uncultured Acidimicrobiia bacterium
ACCTGCTACCTGCTCACGAGCGTGGCGGTCGATCACCGGCCCCGACCTCGCGAGTACGCAGATCGCAAGCCCCCCCTCTGGCCGTTGGTGGCTCCCTATGCAGTGCTGGGCGTTCTGCTGCTGTATATCGGATATCAGGTGATCGAGGCCGAGATCGGCAAACGGTCGCTGCTCCTGCTCCTGATCGGTATGGTCCTGGTGGGTCTGGTGATAGCCAGACAGGCGTTTGCGCTCGGGGAGTATCGACATCTCGTGGAGCAGCGGCGCAATGGCCTGGTTGGTTCTGTATCCCACGAGCTGCGAACTCCGCTGACCGCCTTGGTGGGGTTTCTCGACATTCTCCGTGATCCCGAGGCACCGGTTACGGCGGAGGAGAAGGCTGAAATGGTCGATCTGGCTCACGAGCAGGCCGCCCACATGTCGCGCATCGTCGCCGATCTCTTATTGCTGGCCAGAGACGCGCCCCGGCTCGACATCCAAGAACAGGAAGTGACCGTCGCCGAGCTGGTAGAAGGCACCTTGCGGACCCTCCGGACGGCGCCGACGTCGATCAGCGTCGAGATCGGCCCGGCGCTGTCGGGCTACGTCGACCCGGTTCGGGCCCGGCAGGTGCTCTCCAACCTCGTCAAGAACGCCATCAGGTATGGGCGGGGCAAGGTGTTGGTTGTGGCGACGGCTTTCGGTGCAGACCTCGTTGTCGAGGTTCATGACGACGGCGCCGGCGTCCCGGTCCGCTTCGAGAACATCATCTGGGAGCAGTTCGAGCGGGGACCCAATCGACTCAACTCGAAAATACCCGGCTCTGGCCTGGGTCTGGCAGTGGTAGACCTCATGGTGCGCAGGCACGGCGGTACCGCCAGCTACCAGCGCTCCCGGCGGCTGGGCGGGGCGTGTTTCCGGGTCGTGCTTCCGGGTCGGGCCCGGGTCACCGGCGGAGCGCGTGCACTGGGCTTGCCCGTGCCGACCACGGTCCTATAACTTACGCACCGCCCCCCGCCAAAATGCTCGCTCGAAGGGCACCCGACCGAGTAAGAAGCAGGTTGCAGGAAGACCTGCCCAATTAGTCGGATCGTTAGGAGCATTGTGAAGAACAGGGTGTTCTCCGGCATCCAGCCCAGTGGAACGGGGGAGCTGCACGTCGGCAACCTCGTGGGAGCACTCAGCAACTGGGTGAGGATGCAGGATGAGTACGACGCCATCTACTGCATCGTTGACCTTCACGCCATGACGATGCCCTACGATCCGGCCGAGCACCGGGTGGCGCGGCTCACTTCCGCCAAGTTGGTCCTGGCCTCCGGCATCGACCCGCGCAAGGCGCTCTTCTATTACCAAAGCCAGGTACCCCAGCATGCCGAGCTCTCCTGGATCCTCGGGACGATCACCGGGCTCGGTCAGCTCGAACGAATGACCCAGTTCAAGGAGAAGGCCGAAAAGTCCGTCCAGAACCTCGGCCTGCTCGCGTATCCGGTGCTGATGGCCGCCGATATCCTCGTCCATCGGGTCCACGCCGTTCCCGTCGGAGACGACCAGACCCAGCATCTCGAACTCGCCAGGGACCTGGCGGAGCGATTCAATTCGCGTTACGGCCCAGAGTTCCCGATTCCGGAGCGGATCACCCCCATGCTCGGCGCCCGAGTGATGTCCCTTCAGGACCCGACCTCAAAGATGTCGAAGTCGGACACCGATGCCGATTCCTGCGTGTACCTGACCGACCCCCCGGACACGGTGCGAAGGAAGGTCAAGTCGGCGGTCACTGATTCGGGGCGCGATGTTCGCTACGACTGGGAGGAGAAACCCGGGATCGCGAATCTACTCGAGTTGTTCTCCTTCTTCACCGGCAAGCCCATATCCGAACTGGAGGCCGCCTTCGCCGGTTCGGGCTACGGCAAGTTCAAAGAGGCGGTGGCCGAGGAAATGGTGGAGGGCTTGGCGCCGATCCGCCGCGCCTTCGCCGCACTCGACGACGTCGAGGTGGCCAGACTGATGGCCAAAGGCGCCCTCGATGCCCGCACTCGCGCCGAGGAAACCATGGTGTCGGTACGCAGGCGAGTGGGTCTGGCCGGCTCCTAACCGGCCGAGACTTCGCTGGCCCGGCCGGGGCCATGCACGGATCGGAGGGCCGGGTACAGGAGGCGGTAACGGGCATGAGCCTCTCGATAGGCGGCGACGTCGGGACCCGGCTCCGAACCGCTTCTGACCCTGACAGTGGCCGCGCAGGCTTCCTCGACAGATGAGAACCGCCCGCTGCCGACCAGGGCCAGAAGTCCGGCGCCGTAGGCGGCACCCTCGGCCGTCTCGGTGGTCGCTATCTCGCACTCGAGCACGTCGGCGAGTATCTGCCGCCACAGCGGGCTCTTGATTCCCCCCCCCGACGCGCGCACCTGTTTCGGTGGGGACAACCCGGCGGCGGTCATCAGATCGAGACCATCGCGAAGCCCAAACGCCACGCCCTCCATCACGGCCCGCACGAGGTGGCGGCGATCATGTCGCACCGTGAGTCCGACGAAGGCCCCGGTGGCATCGGGATCGGCGTAGGGCGTTCTCTCACCCGACAGATAAGGAAGGAAGAGAACGCCATCGCTCCCGGGCCGGACCCCGGCTGCCGGTTCGACCAGCTCTTCAAATGCGACGTTGGGGGCGAAGGCGTCGCGGAACCAGCGGAGGCTACCCGCCGCCGACAGCATCACCCCCATCATGTGCCAGCGGCCGGGAACGGCGTGGCAGAAACAATGCACCCGGCCTTCCGGCTCGATCACGGGTGCAGGCGTGGTGGCGAAGGTCACACCTGACGTGCCCAAAGACAATGCCACCACTCCCGGCGAGATGGCGCCCACCCCCACGGCGTTGGCGGATTGATCCCCGCCTCCCGCCACAACGGGTGTTCCCGGGTGCAAGCCAGTAGACCGGGCCGCCTCGGTGGTGATGGACCCGGTCACCTGGGGGCCCTCGTAGGTGTCCGGCAGCCATTCCCGGTCGATCTCGAGGGCGGCCAGCACCTCATCGGACCAGTTGCGGGCGGCTACATCGAAGAGCAGGGTGCCGGAACCGTCCGCTTTGTCGATGGCGTACTCATCGGTGAGCCGGTAACGGAGGTAGTCCTTCGGTAGCAGCAGGTGGCGCACCCGGGTCCAGACATCCGGCTCGTGACGGCGAACCCACGCCAGCTTCGGAGCGGTGAAACCAGTCATCGCGTCGTTGCCGGTAATGCGGATCAAGCGCTCCTTGCCGATCGCCTCTCGGATCTCCCGGCACTCCTCATCGCTGCGCTGATCGTTCCAGAGGATGGCGGGGCGGAGGACGCGACCGGCGCTGTCGAGCAGCACAGCCCCATGCATCTGGCCGGTCAGCCCGACCGCTTCGATGTCGGCCCCGGCGACCCTGGCGTCTTGGAGGGCAGCGGGAATTGCCTTGGTGGCCCCCGACCACCACAGCTCCGGTTGTTGCTCGGCCCAGCGCGGATGGGGAGTCAGGAAGGGGTATTCGGAGCTGCCGGTACCGACCACTTTCCCGTTGGGATCGATCACCACCACCTTCGTGGCGGTGGTGGAAACATCAATGCCGAGGACGTGGCTCA
>CAYUKI010000263.1:0-3573 GCA_964445235.1 uncultured Acidimicrobiia bacterium
CGGACGATCATGGCAATGATCTGGTCGGCTCCCGGGAAGTTCTTCTCCCAGATCACCCAACGGTCGGCGAACGCCTTGTTGAGCGTTTGAGTGCCTGCGTAATCGCGGAGGTCGGTGGGGTTCATCGTTCCGAAGATGCGGACATCGTCGCGCAGGTGGAGGGTCTCCCCGGTGGGAAGGTCCAGACCGGCGTATCGGTCGAGCAGGGCGTGGAGAGCGAAAAGGGTCTCCGCCCCGGCTGCGTTGAGTTCTGAGAGGTTGAGCAGTGCCGGGCCGCGCAGGGCGCGGGTGATGTCTCCGTCCTCCCAGCGGCTCTCGGTGCCGCCCTTGCCGTCCCCGTGGAGGCGGGTCGAGCCGATGAGAGTCACGTCGCGAACCTCCCCGGTGAGGGGAATCCGGTAGTAGGGGAGACCCAGCTGGGCGGCGAACTGTTCGATGTCGTGGTCTTTGCCGGTGCCCATATGGCCCCGGACGGCGAGATGAAGGGGTACGAATCCCTCCGGATGACTACGCCGGACACGTTCGAGCTGGGCGAGGCGGTACAGCATTCCCAGATCCACATAGTGAGGGTCGGGGGTGGGGATTTTGCCACTCCGTTGCACGCCGTCGGCCAGGCCCCCGGGTATCTCGAAACGCTCCAGGGGAATCGGTTTGCCCACGCCGGTGGGATCGTCGAATACGCGCACTTCAGCCACTTGAAATTACTCCATTCCCGGCCCGGAGCCCTTCGCCTTCCCGGGCAGGGGCCCGGAGCCCTTCGCCTTCCCGAATGAACGGCTCCGGCGTGCTGCCCATCAGCCGGACCTCCCCGCCGACTGGGCGGCCCCACCAGGTGTCCATACCCCAGAGGGCCAGGCTTCGTCGCAATGCCGCGCGGGTTCCATCCACCATGGCCCGGGTCAGTTCGTCGGGGCGTTCGACCACTTCGCTGCGCCCGTAGGCGTCACAGACCGTATCGTCGCCGATACCGATGCCGAGCACGGTCGTACCGGAATTCTCGATGGCCGTCACCGCCGCCGACAGTCCCTCCACCGACCCCCGGGTCATACCGTCGGCCAATACCATCATCACCCTAACGGAGGCCCCGAGCCTGGCCATTCGTTCGGCTGCGTGAATCAGATTGAACTCGTCGACGTTGGCGGCCTTCTCGAACATGGACACGGGCGGAGACGAACGCGGCTCCCGACGGGCCTTGCCGGCGGCCTTGACCGGTTCGGCGGCAGTCCAGAAGAGACCTGCCAGCAAATCTTCGGCCTCCCGCCACCGGCGCTGATAAGGCTTGATCAGATAGTGGTTCACGGTCGACGACAACCGTTCGGCGGCGGTGCCCTGGGTCTGGCGCAGACCGGCGATCGCATGGTTCCGGCTCCGGGTGTATGTCCATTCGCTGTCGGAGGGGCGAGCGGCGAAGGAGCGGTTGAAGAGGGCCACCTCGAAATCGATTTGCAAGTCGTCGCAGAGCCTCGCCATGGTCCAGGCCCCCAGCAGCGCGGCTGCAAGGCCCCACGAGGTCTTGCCACTGCGATCGCCGAGGCGGGGTTGCAACATGCTGGCGGAGGCATCCACCAGCAGGCTCACCGCATACCTGCGGCGGGTGCGCACCGACCGGCGTTCGTACAAGCGCTGATACAACCCGGCCCCGATGAACATGGCGGCGTGTGGGGAAACATCGCCCTGGTCGTAGCCAGATCGTAAGCCGCGCCGTTGGTTGGCAGCGAACAGCGGGAAGAGCTCACCGGTCACGGCTCGCTGGATGACACCCCAACGTAGGCTCGCCTTCTCCAACGCCCCCCGGCCTTCCCCGGCGAAGGCTCGGAACGATTCGGGCACCGGTCCGACCACCAACTTCCCACCTTGCCCGTTGGGGAGATAGACGAGGGGCGCCTGGCTGATACGGAGGAGCTGTTCGGTGGATTCGTCTCCGGCCACCTCGGATCGTCCCCGGCTTCCCTCGGGCCGGCTGCGGGCCTCCGCTGCCGAGCGGACCTTCTCGTAGGACTCGGCGTCTCGAACGATCGGAGAGGCCAGCCTCACGCGGTCGATGGCTTCGGCGACGGATTCGGCGTCCAGCTCCTGGCGTTTCTCGGCTTGGGCGGGGGTGGCTTGGGTAGGCAGTTCGGAGACCAGGCGATTGCGGCGGGCTATCTCGATCAACTCGAACGCCTTGAACGCCACCTGCCAGGGATCGGAAGCGGTGGCCGCCTCGGCAAACACCTCCGACGCCTCGGCGAGAGCCGTGGTAACCCGTGGATCTTGAATCCGGCGCTCCAATTCGCCCCGCTCGGCATACGCTCCGGTAAGGAGGAACGAACAGAGGCCGAACAGCGCCAGCCCACCGAAAGTACTGAACGCTTCGGGGAGGGCCGCCCGGTAGAGGTCGTATAGAACGGAGCGGGCGCCCTGGTATTGGACGAGCCCGCGCGATTCCTGGCGGGCATCTTCGAGGGCGAAGAAGAAGGCCTCGCCCAAGGGGCCCGCTGCCACTTGCACGGCGGTGAGCAGGTCAAGGGGGGGGGTGTCGGGAGCGTGGTTCGGCCATTCCGCCGGGAGCTCCCGGGTCCCTTCGAAGTTGCTCGATACCAGGTGTACGACCTCGTGTAGCGCCGAGGCGAGCGCCACTTCGCTGGGGGTCACCGGTGCGTTTCGCCCGTAGGCTTCCTGAAACAGACGGGGATCTATCACCACCTCATCAGCGGAGGCCGCCGGCTCCGATCCGAGCCGGACACGGAGTCGATCGTTCCCCGCCAACGTCCGCGCCACTCTGGTCACAGCAGCCGCCACCTTCTGGTAGCGAGCGACCACGGTTTCGATGGCTCGGTCGTCGGTCCGGTAGAGCTCGCGGAGAGCTGTGGTCTGACGATTTCGCATAAGCCGCCCATTATTAGCCGGTCCCGGACCAGAAAGCTCCTCCGGGGAGAGGTGCAACCCGAAACGACTCGAAACGGCGAAACCGTTTAGGCGGTCACCACCGTCACCTTCGTGTACCCCAACCCTTTGAGAAACTCGCCGATAAAGCGACCGGCCGCATCCTCGGCGCGTTCGATGATGCCTTGGTCGAGAGCGGCCTGGACAAGGATCTCCTCGGCGGCCAGCCGCGCGGCTTTCTCCAGGTTGGGATCGCCTTTGGTAAATACGCCGGTCTCCCGGTCGTAAACGTGACTCGCTTCGTTGTCGATCGATACGTAGGTGATCTTGGCGGCGGGAAGGCTGATGAGCACGCCGCCGGTCTGCTGGTCGACGACGAACGAGCCCTCGTCGAGGGCGGCCAAGTCCACGCCCGCTCCGATTTTGGCAACCGCGAACATGTAGATACGGTCTCCCGACGCCCAGTTGAGCCAGCCCCGGTCGGACCCCTTCTCGACCGTGGTGTACTGGACCATCTCGACGGTGGTAAGGTCGGCCAGCTCGCGGATCGACTCGAGGGTGGCGGGCCCCACTCTCTCGAACTGGACCTCCGGGGTGGGGTCGATCGACGCCAGCTTTACCCCGACGTACCCAGTCAGCCCCACTAGGCCGAGCACGAGGACAATGGCGACCAGGCGGCCCACCGAGCGCATCGACCCCTCAGGCTAG
>CAYUKI010000264.1:0-3570 GCA_964445235.1 uncultured Acidimicrobiia bacterium
GGGGGCGGTCGGGGAGATCCGCTTCGGGCCGGCCATCGGCCATGGCCCGATAGGAAATCTCGGCCTCGAGACTCCATGGCCCCGACGCCGACGGCCAACCAGCTCCCGGGGGGTGGGCCGGGTCGGAGGGGCCGACCATCGACCGGAAGTCTTCCAACCACAGGTCGATGGTGGGCCGGCTGTACAGGGCAGCCAGGTCATCCAAGGCGCTCGGTGGGGGAACGAGTTCTTGGGGTGCACCACCGGGGTACCAGTTGAGGATCGCCACCCACGTCATGTCTTGGAAGCATCCGGACTCGTCGCCGTAGGCATAGTCGAGTCCCTCCACCATGGGATAGAGGTCCTGGAGCTCGGTGGCATCCACCACCACCTCGGCCTCGTAAAGGACGGAGTCTGCCACCACCCCCGTGACCCGGTCACCGTCTTGCGTGACCGCCTGCACTTGGTCGATGGATCGGATCGCCACCCCCACTTCTTCCAGCTTGGCCTTGAAGAACTCGTGGATGACATCGGGCTCGGGACAGATCGTCAAGGACGAGAAGTAGCAGCCACCCATCGTCCGCGTGCCGTAGACGGATTCGAGGTGGTCGATGAGCTCACGGTATAGGCCTCCCTGTCTCAGCACGTCACGGCCGGCTCCTTCGTCCATGGTCGAGACCCCGGCGGCGGACGCTTGACCACCGAAGTACCCGGCGGGTGAGAGAAGAACCGTGCTTGCCGGTACGCCGGCGGCCGTGATCGCCGCCGACACTCCCCCCAGACCGTCGCCGACCACGACCACCTCGAAGGAGCTTTCCACCAAAATGATTGGCGGCAGCGTCGAAGGGCTCGTGGACGGAATCGTCGAGGTGGTGGGGAGGACGGAGCTTGTCGTGGAGCCAACCGTCGTGGAAACGATTGAACTGGTCGACGTGGTCGTTCCGGACGTGGTGACCGTGGTCGGCGCCGGCTCGGCCCGGCAAGCGATCAACAGCACGACGAGAGATGCCAACGACCGGCCGGTGCTCACGCGTTTCAACCTAACGGCTCCCGCTGCTTACTCGGCTCACTCCACTTACTCCGGAGCAGGTCTCTAACGCCCGCACGCCTCTCACTACCCTCTGGTGGGGCATGACCACGCTTCCCGTCTACGACTCGGCGGCTCCCCGCACCCCTCTCCTCACCGAGTTCCGCAACTTCTGGAGATACCGGGGCCTGATCAGACTGCTGGTGACCCGCGAGCTCACCACCCGCTACAAGCGGTCGGTCCTCGGCGTGTGGTGGACGCTCCTCAACCCGATCCTTACCACTGCGGTCCTTTGGCTGGTCTTCAGCCTGGTCAGCAAGGAGTTCGGCGCCACCACCGAGCCGTTCGTCGTATATCTCCTGGCGGGCGTGCTGATGGTCACCTTCTTTTCGCAGGGCATCCTGGCCACGGGCGCTGCCATCACCAACTCCTCGGCGATCCTGTCGAAGGTCTACGTACCCGCCGAGGTGTTCGCATTCTCGACCGCGCTGGCCGGGCTTGCCAACTTCCTTATCAGCCTCATTCCGCTGGTGTTGGCCCAGTTGGTCACCGGGATCGGTGTCCCGTGGACGGTGCTGCTGACGCCGATTCCGATCCTGGCCACCTTGGCGCTGGTCACAGGACTCGGCATGCTGATTGCCGCCCTCGCCGTCTATTTCTTCGACGTCTTGGATCTGACCAGGGTCTTGGTGCAGCTCCTCTACTACTTGACGCCGGTGTTCTGGACGCTCAAATTCATCCCGGAGCGGTTTCACGGCCTCGTGCAGGCCAACCCCCTCTACTCCTACCTCGAGGTGTTCCGTGACCTCATGTATCGAGGTGTCATCTCACCGCTGTGGCAGTGGGCGGTGGTGGGCGGCTGCGCCGTCCTGTTCCTCGCCCTGGGCGTTTGGGTGTTCTCCAAATCCTGGAAGACGTTGGTGGCCCAGTTATGAGATCGGCGGAGGAACCGCTCGTCGACCTCCACAACGTGTCGGTCGCTTACCTGATGGCGCACGACCGGGCCGGGACCATCAAGGAGTTCACGTTTCAGCTTCTGCGCCGGCAGGTGCGGACCGAACGGTTCTGGGCGGTCAAGGATGTGGATCTCCAAATCCGCCGGGGCGAGACCGTATCGATCATCGGTGCGAACGGCGCCGGCAAAACCACGCTGATGAAAGTGGTGGCGAGGGTGCTGCCACCCACTGAGGGCCGGGTGGTGGTGCGCGGCAAGCTGGCGCCGATGATCGCCCTCGGTGCCGGCTTCAACCCCGAGCTGTCTGGCTTCGAGAACATCGTCCTGTTCGGGACCCTGCTCGGTAGGGACCCGGCCCACATGCGGGAGCGGGCCGGACCTATCGCCGAGTGGGCGGGGCTGGCGGAGTTCATCGACGTTCCCATTCGCAGCTACTCCTCGGGCATGCTGGCAAGACTTGGCTTCGCAGTGGCCTCCGATGTCGATCCCGACGTCCTGGTTGTGGACGAGGTGCTCAGCGTCGGCGATGAGGCCTTTCAGCGCAGGTCGTTCGAGCGGATGCATTCCCTCATGAGCGGGGGTACGGCCGTGCTGTTGGTCTCCCACGCCCTCGACCTCGTGGAGAGGGTGTCCGACCGGGTGGTCTGGCTCGACCGGGGGCGGGTGCGGATGGAAGGCCCACCCAGAGAGGTGGTGGCCAGCTACCGGGCCACTGCGAGTTGAGACCGGGAAAACCAAGAACTCGGGAACCAGCCTGGCTCGGGCGACGTTGATACCCTTGGATGGCGGACCTCGTCCGCGCGTCACAAAGAGATCGGTGATCAGGGGAATCGGCGAAGGGCTACGGCCCCCCGCCGAACGAAGTTTGGTGAGTTTCCCGCCGGCGGGCTAGTCTCCCGGCGTTCGTTCACCCCCCCCTTTTCGCCAGACCTTCTGGAATGGCGCAAAGACAGGGTTCTGAACATCAACTGCTCTAGTGTTCCCAATCTAGTGTTCCAAAGGAACCGTTGGAAAAGGGACGTATATGACAAAGGAGGGTTCCTAGTGCCAACGAATGTACTAACGAGGCGGCGTTCGCCCATCGCCCGACTCGCGGTGCTCGCATTGGTTGCCGGCTTGCTGGTGATCCCTGCGGTGCCCGCGGGAGCGGCGACGGCAGCATGCCCCGCATCAATTCCCAGCGGCGGCTTCGCCGATATCGCTGGGTTGTCAACCGAAGCCGTAGAAAGCATCAACTGCATCAAGTTCTACGGCGTGACCATCGGTACCAGCGCTACCACGTTCTCACCCAATGACAACGTGGCTCGTTGGCAGATGGCCCTCTTCCTTACTCGCACTTTGACGGCGGACGGCATTGGTCTCCCTTCGGGAGCAGATCAGGGCTTCACCGACCTCGTTGGCCTGTCGGCGGCTGCGATCACGGCGATCAACCAGCTCAAGCAGCTGGGGATCTCGATCGGCGCTACGGCGACGACCTTCAACCCCAACGGCAATGTGCTGCGGTATGAGATGGCTCTGTTCGTCACCCGGATGCTGACTGCGGATGGTTTGGCGCTGCCCAGCGGCGCCGATCAGGGCTTCACCGACATCGGTGGGGTTTCGGCGGCAG
>CAYUKI010000265.1:0-1139 GCA_964445235.1 uncultured Acidimicrobiia bacterium
AGGTCTCCTCGGCAGAGGGAAACCGCCCGGCCTGGACATCGGCGATGAACGACTCCAGCGCCTTGACTGCGTCACCGGTGAGATCGGCGTAGGTCCGGACGAACTTCGCTCGATGCCCGAAGGCGAGGCCCAGCAGATCGTGGAAGACGAGCACTTGCCCATCGGTGGCCGGTCCGGCACCAATGCCGATGGTCGGAACCTCGACCTCGTTCGTGATCAACTCCGCCAGCGTGTCGGGCACGCCCTCGAGAACGATGGAGAAACAACCGGCCTTGGCCAGGGTGCGGGCATCATCAAGCATGGTGCGAGCCTCTTCCACCGCCCGACCCTGGACGCGGTACCCCCCCATGGCGTGAACGGACTGAGGAGTCAGACCCAGGTGACCCATAACCGGGATCTCGGTGTTGATTAGCGCTTCGATCATGGGCAGCCGCTTGCGGCCTCCCTCCAGCTTGACCGCCTCAGCGCCGCCTTCGCGGATCATACGGCCGGCGTTTCTGACAGTGTCCTCGACCGAGACGTGATAGGTCATCCACGGCATGTCGCCGACTACGAGGGCGCGGGGTCGGGCGCGGGCCACCGCCGCCGAATGGAGCACCATTGTGTCGAGAGAGACCGTGAGGGTGTCCGGCTGGCCGTGCACCACGTTGGCAACCGAATCACCCACCAGGATCATGTCGACGCCCGCTTGGTCAACGATTCGCGCCGACGGGTAGTCGTAGGCGGTGACCATGGTCAGCTTGGGGCCGCCCTTGCGGGCGCGCACTGATGGAACGGTGACCTTGTCGGCCATCAGAATCTCCCTTTCTCCCCACCGAAACCCGGTTGGGGGAACGCCGGAGTTTTGGATTTTACCTGGCGGGGGCCCGGAGCCCTTCGCCTACCTGGCGGGGGCCTGGAGCCCTTCGCCTGTCATTCGGCGGGGGCCTGGAGCCCTTCGCCTTTCCGGGGAGCCTCGGCCGCCAACTGGTCGCCCGTGCTTGCCGGTCAGGCTATCAGGGTCGCAGAGCTCACCGGGCCTACTGGCAACGGCCTTCGAACCGAGGCCAGCGTTCGATGGTCTGGTCGGTGTGGGCCATGTAGATGTAGTCGTCGCGCTCACCTTCGACGAGCCAGATCTCTCGTTTCACCCCGTCGTT
>CAYUKI010000265.1:1149-3564 GCA_964445235.1 uncultured Acidimicrobiia bacterium
CGTCGTTCTCGTGGTTGACTCCGGTCGGCTCGGCGCCGGAAGGCAGACTGTCCAGCTCCGAGAACTCCAGGCGCCGTCCCTCTCCATCGACGCTCTCCAGAGGACCCAACGCCGCCCGCGGATCCTTGGCGTACTGATTGCCGAAGAAGACGAGGAAGGTGACCGACTGCTGATCACAGTTGCGGGAGCCTTCGAACTCGAGCACCTGGCTGTTTTCCAGCCGTACGCCCTCCGCGGTCAGCCATGGCCCGTGTTCGTTCAGTGAGCAAGCCGCCGAAACTAGAAGCACGGCCAGCCACCACCGTCCCGTCATATGACCAACCTAGTCAGCCAGTAGGCGACCGCTCCCCCGACCACCGTGCCCAGTAACGACCGCCGGGTAACGGCTGCACCGACCAGGCCTCCGCCGCCTGCAGCCAGCGCCGAAGATATGGCCAGTTCCCCGCTGGGCGCCAGCACTCCGGCGGTTGCCAGCGAGATGAAAAGCGCCACCGGAAAGAGATGAAGGAACGGTCGATCGTCACCGGAGCCGATGGGCACCTTCCGCCACATGAAGGAGACACGGCTTGCGAAGGTGATGGCTCCCATTGCCAGGATGAGGGCGAGATCACTCACGGAGCCGGCTCCCGATCATCGACGCCACCAGGGCCGCGCCCGTCACACGCCAAGCCGGCGGCAGGAGTGCCACGGCGATCACCGTCGTCACGACCGCCAACCCCGCAGTGATCCAGTCCCGACGGTTGCGGACGAGAGGGGCGGCCAGTCCCAGGAACATGAGAGGAAACAGAACCTCCAGCCCATACCGTTCCGGGTCCAGTCGGGTGCCGAGGAACGCTCCGAGCGCCGTCGACGACACCCACGACGAATAGAGCACGATGTCGACCGCCGTCTTGTAACGAGCCGGGTCCGTTTCCCCCTGACCCCATGCCCTCATCGTCAGTCCATAGGACTCGTCCACCAGCACCCAGGCCAGCCACATCCGTCGCCACCAGGGCTGCGAACCAATCGCCCGCGACAAGGAGGCCGACATGGGCACGTGACGGAGAGCCAACCCGGCTGCCGACACCAAAACGGCTCCCGGTCCGGCCGGCAGAAGTCCGGCCATCGCGAACTGAGCTGAACCCGAGAGAATCACCACCGACGACAGCACGGCCAGCCATGACGAGAAACCGGCCTGGACCACCACCACCCCGAAGACCGCCCCGAAAGCGAGGATCGGAATCGTCAGAACGAGTCCGTCGCGCAGGCCTCGACGAAATGAGCTGATCGCTGGCATCCGGGCAAGATAGAGGCTGGTTCGACTGTCTCGGGCCCGAAGCTGACCTTTCGAGCCCGCCAGATGCCCGAGGCCTCCAGGGTGATCCACGGATCCATCAGCGCGGCGCCGTTCCTATCGTGTCAGCAATGGCTGGCGAACTCTGTGAGGACCTGTTTGACCTCCCCGAACTACCCGACCCCGCCGACCGTCGTTGCCTCGAGTGTGTGGCCCTCGGCGACATCTGGGTAAACCTCCGGATGTGCCTCGAGTGCGGCAACGTCGGGTGTTGCGAGTCGTCGAAGAACACCCACGCCATCAAACATTTTCAGGCGACCGGGCATCCCACCATGCGTAGCGTCATGCCCAACCAGCATTGGGCCTGGTGTTACGTTCACGAACAGGCGAAGGGCCTATGACCGAATCCACCATCCTCATCGATCCCGCCACCGACCTGGTCATCGACGAGGTTCCCCGCGCCACCATCGGGGACGTGGATAGGGCGGTCGCCCGGGCTCACGAGGCTTTCGAGGCAGGCACGTGGCGGCTGATCCAGCTCCGAGAGCGACGCGACGTACTGCGTCGGATCGCCGACCTGGTCAGGCGCGATCAAGAGAAACTCGCCCGAATCGAGTCGGCCAACGCCGGCAAGCCCATCGCCTCCGCCCGCGGCGAGATGGCGGCGGTGGCGGCTACGTTCGACTATTACGCCGGAGCGGTGGACAAGTACCACGGCCAGACGATTCCCACCCAAGCCAAGGGCCATCTCTTCACCTTCCATGAGCCTCTCGGGGTGTGCGCCGCCGTCGTTCCCTGGAACTTCCCGCTGCTCATCCTCTCTTGGAAGCTGGCGCCGGCGCTGGCGATGGGGAACTCGGTGGTGGCCAAGCCGGCCGAGGTGACGCCCCTGTCCGCACTGGCATTTGCGGGGCTGACACTGGAAGCT
Source organism: uncultured Acidimicrobiia bacterium (assembly GCA_964445235.1). Lineage (GTDB taxonomy): Bacteria > Actinomycetota > Acidimicrobiia > Spongiisociales > ZC4RG35 > CAYUKI01. The sequence continues at coordinate 3,351 of CAYUKI010000265.1, forward strand.
GGGCTTCCCGGCGGCGTCTTCTCGGTGGTAACCGGGAAGGGTTCAGTGGCCGGAGACCGTCTCGTCGCCCATCCCCTGGTCAGGAAGGTGTCGTTCACGGGATCGACCGAGGTCGGTGCTCAGGTGATGCGGACGGCCGCACCGGGCATCAAGCGGGTCTCCCTGGAGTTGGGCGGGAAATCCGCCAATCTCGTCTTCGCCGACGCCGACCTCG
>CAYUKI010000266.1:0-3531 GCA_964445235.1 uncultured Acidimicrobiia bacterium
TGAGGACGAGGCGGGTGAGATCGGTGATCACCCCCTCGGGGATGAGGTCCTCGATCCGCTGCTCGGTCTGATCGGCCACCCAATCGTTGATGGTGAGTCGGGACCCGTCGGGGTCGCCGAAGTCCAAGAGGAAGGTGCCGGTGTCATAGGAGCGGGCCAGCACGTCGAGATAATCCACCAGGATCGGATAGCCGCGCTGCGACCAGGAGGCGTTGACCGCCCGCAGGGTGAAGGGTTCGGCGTCACCCTCCGGCAAGAGGGCGGGAGGAGCGTTGACCGCCGCCAACAGGGCTCCCCGGGCGGGATGAAGCCGCTCCTCGGGCAGGGTCTCATGAAGCATGGCGGCCATCTCGGTGCGAGTCTCACCTCGGGCGCCGGGTTCCAGCATCCCGAGAGCCGTAGTAATGCTGAACGGGGAGAAGATCAGGTTCTCACCTTCATAGAGCTGGGAGGCGAGCTCCAGGGCGAAGGCGGTGTCTCCGGCCACGACCGCCGACACGTCGCCTTCTGGAACCGAGGACACCTCGAAAGCGACATCGCTGCGGGCCTCCTCCACCCCGGAAGGGCCTTGGGCGGCGGGCTGCCCGCAGGCGGCGGCGATCATCGACAGCCCAATCAGCAGAGATGGCAGAACCCTCATACCTTTTGGACGTCCTCCTACATCAGCCGGTTCCTCAACTGCCGGCGGAAGAAACCGACCGCCTAGGCCCGAGTGGTGGTCCATAGGTTGCGGCGGCTTTCCTGGTAGAAATCGTGGCATGAAAACGACCATAGACCGACTGGGGCGGATCGTGGTACCGAAGTCCATACGTCAAAAGCTCAGGCTTCAAGGCGGAGAAGTACTCGAGGTGGAGGAGCGAGACGGGCTGATCGAACTGCGACCCGCCGCTACCACCGTGACGATCGTGGAGACCGAAGAGGGGCCGGTCGCCCAGCAGGTAGATGACCTGCCTGCCATGACCGACGGACTTGTCCGCGAGGTGCTCGAACAAGTCCGGCGATGAAGGCGTCGATGCCAGCGCGGACCAGCTCGCTCGCCGAACCCCCCTTCTGGCTCGGAAGAAAGCCCTCAGGGGCGCGTTTCTCCGAGCCAGAAGCGCTTAGGGCATGGCGTGGGCCGGATGCCGGCCTTCGGACCAAGCGGCTCAGTCCGAAACCTTGTTGATCAGGAGATCGCGCATCCCCTCCCCCATGTCAACCAACAGATTGGTGCCATGGGCGCCGCTCGGCACGATGCGCACGTCGGTGGGCCCGGCGGCGGCTGCCCCGATGGCCCTTGCTTCTTCCGGATAGCCATCGTCGTCCTGGCCGGCGAGCAGGGTGATAGGTACGGTGACAGAACTCGCCGCCGCCACTGCGTCCACCCCTTCGAAGACCGACGGCGCCGACAACGCCACCACCCCGGCCAGCGGCCGTTGGGCGGCCGCCGCCACTGCCCCGGTGCCACCCATGGAAGCGCCGACCACGAAAACGCGCTCGGCGCCGAGGGAGACGGCAAAGTCGATGGCGGCCACCACGTCGGTGTCCACGGCGAAGCCATCGCCCTCCGAAGCCCCATAACCCCGGAAGTTGAAGGGGAGGGCAGAGAACCCGGCCTCGGCAAGGTCCTCGGCGAAGGAGAACCACGACTCCATCGACGAGGTCCGCATGTGGGCCAGCACGACGAACACGTCTCCGGCGCCAAAGACACGACCCTCCAATGTCAACCCGTCCCCCGTGGGGAAGGTAACGGGCACTCCGGCAGAAATCGTCACCGAAGAAGAAGGCGTCGCGCTCGTGGCGACCGGTGCGCTGGTGCTGGAAGAAGCGACCACCGATGTCACGGTGGTGGTCGGAGCCGGAGCAGCCGAACAGGCGAGCGCGGCCACGGCCAATGCCAACCTCAAAGCCGCCCACCGAGTCACAGATAGGGAGCCTATCGCCAGTAGTAGGGTGCCGGCACGGGGCGCCCACAGGGGGAGGCCCACTATCGGGAGGCATGGCATGGCAGATCACCCGAACCTCGTAGCGGCCCGCGCCGGGTACGAAGCATTCGCGAAGGGGGACATGGCCACTCTCGGCGGGCTGCTCGCCGATGACATCGTCTGGCACGTCGGCGGCAACAACATCTTCACCGGCGACTATTCGGGCAAGGAGTCGGTGTTCGGTTTCTTCGCTCGTCTGGTGCAGGAGACCGGCGGCACCTTCAAGAACGAGGTCCATGACATCCTCGTCAACGACACGCACGGCGTGGCGTTGGTCACCGCTTCGGCGAGCCGAAAGGGAGAGTCGGCCGGCGGGAAAGCGGCCCAGGTGTTCCACATGAAGGATGGCAAGTTGACCGAGTTCTGGTCGTTCGCCGAGGACCAGCGCCCGTTCGATCTCCTCTGGGCTGCAAAGTAGGAATCGAGCTACTCAGCTGCTGTGCCTGGGGCCACGCCCCTCGGGCCGCGCAACTTCCGTCGCCGGCCTTGAGGAGCTGATGAGTTAGGAATCCGAAGACTGGCTTCAGCCACCACGACGGAATCGTGTCACAGGGGGGTTGTATGTTCTGGTGATGGTGACTGTCAGCACGACCAGCACGACCTTGATGAGCATGGAGCCGGGGGAATTTCGAACGGCCCTCGACGCCTACCTAGACGTCGATCCGGACCGCCTCGACAACGACGAGCTATTCGACCGACTCCGAGATGTCGACCACCTGGGGCGTCGGGTCGAAGCCGCCCGGCTGGAATTACTTGCAGCTCAAGCGGCGTTCAAGGAAGGACCGTGACCCGGGTGTAGACACGAACGGCTTCGGCGAGACGCTCATCGGCTGTCAGGAGCCCGGCACCTAAAAGCTCGGCGAGGACGACATAGGTGGCGTCGTAGGCCGAGAAGTTGTCGCGCAGTTCGAGCACCCGTTCCATTAGTGACTGATGACCGTGTCGTGTCAACGGAAGGTCGAGGTAGTCGCGGATAGCCAGGATGGCTCGTGGCGTGGAAAGAGCTTTCTGTAACAGCGCACGTCGAAGACCTGCGGTGATCTCCACGTCACAGAGAGCGGGTACGTGAAGATCCGTCTCCGGTGCACTAAGGATCGCACCGATAGGTTCCGACCACTCGGTCACCAGGACGAACTCGATGAGTGCCGAGGCATCCACGACAACCCTCGTCAAGAGGCTTGGCGGGTTGTTCGTTCCTCACTTAACAACTCAGCGGCCCGTCGGCCCAAACGAACCGGGGTTCTGGTAGCGATCCGTTCGAACACCTCACGTACCGGGGGTCTTGAAACTTCCCGCTCCAGGATTTCTTCGATGAAATCGGTCAGGGTCTGGCGCCGGGCGTTGGCCCGTTTCATCAACTCACGGTGGAGCCGGTCAGGCACATTTCTCACCTGGATCATCTTGGACATGCCATGAGCATGTCACATGTGGATCACATGGTCAAGGGGGGGTCTCGTTGACTTGGGACCGTCCGACGAGCTCCCTCGCCAAAAGCGGGGTTCAGCAGCCCCCTAGGTGGAGGCGGCGGCCCTGTGTTGAATGGGATGGGTCTTCGAGCGACCGTAGG
>CAYUKI010000267.1:0-3182 GCA_964445235.1 uncultured Acidimicrobiia bacterium
GTGGAGATCGCCCTCGCCGAGGACGGAGAGATCCTTATAAGGGGAGGGGTGGTGACCGCGGGCTATTACAAGATGCCCGTGGAGACCGCCGAGACCTTCGACAAGGATGGTTGGCTCCATTCCGGCGACCTGGGCAAGTGGGACGAGCAGCGGTTCCTGCACATCGTCGGTCGCAAGAAGGAGATCATCATCAACGCGGCCGGCAAGAACATTGCTCCGGCCAAGCTGGAGACGGCGATGAAGAACCACCCGCTGGTCTCCCAAGCCTGCATGATCGGCGACGGGCGCCAGTACCTAACCATGCTGGTTGCCCTCGACGCCGAGGTGGCTCCCGAGTGGGCGGCTAAGCACCACCTTCCACACTCCGACCTGGTCAGCTTCTCCCAACTTCCGGAGGTACGGGCCGAAATCCAGCGTGCACTTGATTCCGCCAACGAATCGGTTTCACGGGCGGAACAGGTCAAGAAGTTCCACATCGTCTCTGAGGAATGGACCCCCGACAGCGGTGAGATCACGCCCTCCCTCAAATTGAAGAGACGTGTGGTGGTCGAGAAGTACGCCCGAGAGATCGAGAGCATGTACGCGTGAGTACCACGGAATAGCTCCCGGCCAACACGACGAGAACCCTTGATGACCATCGCATTCGACGACCGCGTCGCCGTCGTCACCGGAGCCGGCGGTGGCCTCGGCCGCTCCTATGCCTTAGAGCTGGCTCGTCGGGGTGCCAAGGTGGTGGTGAACGACCTGGGGGGAGGCGTGGATGGCACCGGGGCCAGCCGCAGGGCCGCCGACCTGGTGATGGAGGAGATCGTCGCCGGGGGGGGGGAGGCGGTCGCCAACTACGACTCGGTAGCCACCCCTGAGGGTGGGCAGGGGATCGTGGCTGCCGCGGTCGACGCCTTCGGGTCCGTCGACATCGTGATCTCTAACGCCGGCATTCTCCGGGACCGAAGCTTCGCCAATCTCACCACCGAGGAACTGGTGACCGTGCTCGACGTCCATTTGCGGGGCGGATTCCATGTCTCCCAGCCGGCCTTCCGGATCATGAAGGAGAAGGGTTATGGTCGGTTCGTGTTCGCCTCCTCAAACGCCGGGATATTCGGCAACTTCGGACAGACCAATTACGGGGCGGCCAAGATGGGTCTGGTGGGGCTGTCCAACGTCATCGCCATCGAGGGGGCCAAGTACGACATCAAGAGCAACGTCATAGCGCCGATGGCCCGCACCCGGATGACCGAAGCCCTCCTGGGCCCCTTCGCCGGTTTGATGGACCCGTACCAAGTCACCCCCATGGTGGTGTACCTCTGCTCGGAGGCCAACCAGTTCACCCATGAGATCTTTTCGGCGGGGGGGGGGAGATACGCCCGCATCTTCATCGCCACCAGCAGCGGTTGGTTGGCCGGTGGTGGCGAGGTTGCCTCGGTCGAGCAGGTGGCCGAACACATCGACGAGATCCGCGACCTCACCACCTTCGAGATTCCGCTCTCGTCGAACGACGAGATCGCCCTAATCGCCAAGGCCCTGGGCGGCTGAGATTGCCCATCGACGTGGCCGCCGCCCTGTCAGCACCGGCCACGATCAGCGAGTACGCGTGGGATGTGGATCAGGTGATCCTCTATCACCTGGGAGTGGGAGCTGGAGTGCCTCCAACCGCCCCCGGCGAGCTCGAATACGTTTACGAGTCCAATCTGAAGGTATTGCCGAGCTTTGCCACGATCCCTCCATTTGGCGCCTTGGCCCGGGTCCTCACCGGGCCGGGTATGGATCTGAATTTGGCGTTGCTGTTGCACGGCGAGCAGGACCTTCTAGTGCACCGGGCTCTTCCTGTGACGGCGACCGTCGAGAACCGGGCCCGCGCCGCAGCCGTCTACGACAAAGGCAAAGGGGCGCTGATAGTGGCCGAGATCACCACCTCGGATAGTCGGGGTCCCCTCTGCACCAACCGCTCTTCTCTTTTCGTACGAGGCGAAGGCGGTTTCGGGGGAGATGCGGGTCCCCCGACGGGAAACCTCCCTCCCGACCGACCGGCCGACCTGGTCATCGAGTCGCCGACCCTGCCTCAGCAGGCCTTGCTCTATCGGCTCACCGGTGACAAGAACCCCCTTCACGTTGACTCGGCCTTCGCCGCTCTGGGCGGCTTCGACCGGCCCATCTTGCATGGGTTGTGCACCTACGGAGTGGTCTGCAAAGCGGTGGTCGACCACATACTGGGCGGGCGGGTCGAACAGGTTCGTCGATATCAGGCTCGCTTTGCCGGAATCGTCTACCCGGGCGAGACGATCTTGACGTCGGTGTGGAAGGAGCAGTCGCGTTTCATGGTTTCCGCCACCACCGCCGAGCGGGGGCTACCGGTCATCGGCAACGCGGCGTTGTGGGTGGAATGAGGGTTCCCTGGGCGTAGACTGAGCACCTCTCGTGCTCCACGATCTCCTGGTTTTCTGGTTTGAGTTGACCCTGCGTTGGGGTTATCTCGGGGTCGCCGGGATGATGGCCATCGAATCGACCGTCTTCCCCCTCCCAAGCGAGGTCGTGGTGCCTCCAGCCGCCTACTGGGCCAGCCAGGGCAAGTTCAGCTTCGCCGGAGTAGTCCTGGCCGCGACGATCGGCTCTTACCTGGGCTCGGCGCTCTCTTACGCGGTGGCTTCTCGGCTGGGACGGCCCTTGCTGCTCCGCTACGGCAGATACGTGTTCCTGCCGGAGAAGAAATGGCAGCTCGCGGAGGCCTGGATCCATCGCTACGGCACCGCCGGGATCTTCTTTGCCAGGTTGCTTCCGGTGGTTCGCCATCTGGTCTCCCTGCCGGCGGGGGCTGCCCGGCTCCCTTTCGGTCGTTTCAGCGCCGCCACCCTGTTGGGGGCGGGCTTCTGGTCGTGGGTGCTGGCCTGGTTCGGTGCCCGAGTACTCGCGGATCAGCCCCATCTCCTCGATGACCCGGCGGTGATGGTCGCGGTCGTCAAGGACAAGCTCTTGTGGCTGGCCGGCGCCGCCGTCCTGCTCTTCGTCGCCTATGTGGTGGTCGATCTCATTGGCCGGCGGCTGCGACGATCGCCGGCCGAGGTGGGATGATGACCGCGATCGTCGAGCAGGAGCCCGCTGTCCGCGATTCCGCGGGGTTGGTCGCGAATCGGCTCACCGAGCTGTTGTCCGGCCATCGGACTGATGACCCGCAGGCCTTTTGGAAG
>CAYUKI010000267.1:3192-3478 GCA_964445235.1 uncultured Acidimicrobiia bacterium
CTCGCCTGGGTTCATTTCCCCGAAGGTCACGGCGGGCTCGGCCTTCCGCCCCGGTTCCAGATTCAGATCAACGACGCCCTCACGGCGGCGGGCGCCTCGATCGCCAACCTCGCACGTAACGTCCTCGGGTACGGCATGGGGGCCCCCACCGTCATCGCCCACGGGACCGAGGATCAGATGAAACGCTGGCTACGGCCGCTGTTCGTCGCCGAGGAGATCTGGTGCCAGCTCTTCTCCGAACCGGGGGCAGGCTCGGACGTAGCAGCACTTGCCACCAGGGCGGTGC
>CAYUKI010000268.1:0-3445 GCA_964445235.1 uncultured Acidimicrobiia bacterium
GCTACGTTGGGGTCTCGCGGCGGAGGCGTGAGGGTCTGGAGCCCGGCGACGAGACGAAGCATCTCGGCTTCCGCCTCGGGAAGCCCTTCCAGGCACATCTCGAGGGGAGCGCCAGAGGTGAGTTGCTCGATTTTGCCTTGCAGGATGGTATGCGGCTTGGTCATCTCTGTATCTCTGTTCTTTCAGCGCTCGTCGGCCAGTTCGATCCGCAACGCGGTGAGCCCACGGTGCTGAATCGACTTGGTCGCAGCGACGCTCTTCTTGGTTGTTCTGGCCACTTCTTTCAGCGACAGTCCACTGAGGAAGCGGAGGGCCACGACCTCCCTCTGGCTGTCCTCGAGGCTGTTAAGGGCGACGTAGACCCGCTCCGCCGTAAGCGACCTTTCCACCTCGGCGGCGATATCGCTCCCATTGTTGGGGTCCCCGGCCCCTTCGAGGTCGGTGACGGTATGGCGGTCCTGGCGTCGATAGTGGTCGATCAGGAGGTTCCGGGCGATCTGGTAGAGCCAGGCCCGGAACGGCACGCCGATCGACCGATATCCGGGGAGGGCGGTGAGCATCTTGGCGAAGATGTCGCCGGTGAGGTCCTCGGCGGTGTGCGGGTCCCGAACTTTTGACAGCACGTAGCGGTAGATGCCCTCGTGGTTCTGGTCGTACAACTCGCCGAGAGCGCTGAGGTCGCCGCTCTTGGCGCGGGTCACGAGGCCAGGGCCGGTGACGTCCACTACGCCATCACGCTCTGGTCGTTCGAGCAGTTTCTGCGCCAGCATGTGGGCCGGGCTCCTTCCTCATCGTTCTGATCGGTCACCGAGTGCCCTGAGCCCCGCCCACATAGAATCACGACTTGCCATGGCTGAATATGCAATTCATGGCGGGAGAGAAAACGGCCGAGAGGGAAAAAGGATTCGCGGTTCATGGCTCGGCCTGCTCGATCGTGTAGAGGGCGAGAAGGCTGGAGAGGTTGTGCTGGACGTAGTCGATCCTCACCTCGCGGTCGGTCAGACTCCCGGTGAAACCGCCCAGCGCCCGAGCCGGAGAGTCGAAGTACATGACCCTCTCTTCTCGTAGCTGGGTCTGGAGCTGGAACTCCACCCCTATCCGCAGGGCCTCGAGCAGGCCTCCCTCGGATCCCCGTGATCCGTAGTCACGGAGGATCCGGTAGGCGGCGGCCAGCCCCTCGCTGCGGGTGGCGGTGGGGGTTGTTCTGGGCGGACTGAAGTAGCCACCCTCCCAGTCCGGGTATGGGACCTTGCGGTTCTGGGCCTCGACGATGACTGACGCCAGCCGGGCGGCATGGGCCAGATAGATCGGATCGGGACGGAGCCGGTGCAGCTCGTCGAGCCCGTACAGCAGCCAGTGGTCGTGGACGAGTTCGGCGTTGGTGACGTCGTCGCGGACGGTGATCACCCACCGCACCGCTAGTTCGGCGGCGTCTAACCACCGGGCTTGGGGATCGACCCGGTAGAGGCGGGTGAGGGCGAAAACCGCCTCGCCGGGGTAGTAGGCGGATTCGAAGGGGGCAATCACCCCCGCTGGGTGCTCTTGGCGGTGGATGAGGAACTGGCCGTCTTCGGCCTGGGTCTCGACGATCCACTCCGCCAGTGCGGCGGCGGTGTCGAGGTGGGTCTCTTCGCCGGTGACCCGGGCGTGCTCTGTGAGCGCCAGCACGGCGAGGGCGTTGGCGCCCAGGCTGATCGACCCATCATCGACCACGCACAAGGTGCCGTCCCCCGAAGAACCGCACGGAGAAAGGGCCGAGGTCAGATATCGGATCGCCCGTTCGGCAGCGGCGAGTAGATCCACGTCCCGGCTGAGCTCATATAGCTCGAGCATGGCGTAGACGGTCCCGGCGTGCCGGACCAGGTTGTAGTCCTCCCCTTTGGGGCCGGTCGCCGGGTCGTAGCGGTAGGTGAACCTTCCGTCCGGATCCGTCATCCGCGCCAGGTAGTCGCCGCCGGCCACCGCTGCCTCCACTAACACGGCCCCCTCGGCTGGGGAGATCCGTCGGTGACCTCGATAAAGCTCGACCGCGTCGCCACCCTCCCAGAAGAACCCGGCGGTCGAGAAACGAAAGACGGTGAACTGGGAGGTGGCGACGGTCCTCAGGTCCTCGGCCCGCTCGGGTCCCAGGTAGCGGGCGATGTTGTCGAGCGAGATCATCCGGTCCGAGTCGATGATGTCCCGGGTGGCCACCTCCTCAGGGAGGAAGGCAATGCCCGAACCCCGGTCGAAGGCCAGTCCGTAAAGCGTTCGGTCGAACTCGATGGGCTGGGGGTTGAACTCCCCGACTCCCTCGATCCGGTGGACCTCAGCGACGAGATCGACCTTGACCCAACGGGTTTCCGCCGCCGACGGAACTGCCGCCAGCGCTGCCTCCACCGCCTCCCCCACCCCTCTCCCCGCTCCCACGACCACTCTGGCGGTAGATGCGCCATCGCTCCACGAGATGAACACGATTCGGGGTGCGGTGTCGGTGTCGAGGACCGGAGGAGGTGCAATCTCCCGTCCGGTGAGGGATGCAGCCATGAACCGAGCAACCGCGGCGGTATCGACCTCCGCCACCGAGTCCACCCCTTCCAGGTCCTCGAACCAGACCGGTAGAGCATTCTCAGATTGCGAACGAGGCTCTGCACTGGTCGGCGTTCCCACCGCCCGAGTGTGAAGACCCGGAAGAGGGGCGCCGGCGGCCGCCTGGCGTCCAGCCAACCAGAACGCCCCGCCCCCGATGGCGAGAAACACTCCGGTTACACCCACCAGCAGCACAAGTGAGGTCGGGGTGAGAAATCTCGAGGTTCGGCCGGGTTGGTGACCGTCGAGCAAGCCGCCGAAGACTTCGATGACGTACCAACCGATCCCTCCCAGCAACAGGATGGCGCCCACCATCTCCAGCGACTCCTCGGTCAGCACCTCAAGGCGATACCACCCTTCTCCTTCCAGCCGTAACGCCCCCCTGACCGCCTCAAGGCCGAGGGCGGCACCCCAGGCGGCCAGACCCCCGAAGGTCATTCGACGGGCGGTGGAGCTTTGGGCGAGTCGGTTCCAGAAGAACAGGGCGAAATACGCGAATACCAGCAAGATGGCCGGTGCGAATACCAGTTGCCATTGGGTTAGATAGACCCAGGCGCCGCCCAGCCGATCGCTTGCCAACCGTGTCTCCCGCCACAGGAGGTTCTCGTGGAGGACGGTGAGCTCATCGAGCGACATCAAGAGCCCGGCCCCGGCCACCCCCAGCCACAATCCGGGCAGCCGGAAGAACCCACCTCTGCCCCTTCGGTGACGCTCGAACAGGTAGGCGGCGACCGCGGCAACCGAGTAGAGGGCGAAGAGCGCACCCGAGTACCAGGTGGGCAGGTTTCGCTCGGTATCGAGATCGAACCAGGCGACCTCACCCAACATCACCCCGCCGGCGTACGCGTTGAGGGCCGCGAGGAGCAGCGCCACAAAG
>CAYUKI010000269.1:0-3434 GCA_964445235.1 uncultured Acidimicrobiia bacterium
GGCGTCTACCGAGCGAGCCGCCGCCACAGCGCTCACGCCCGGATCGGAGACCGATGGCGTGCCAGCCTCGGTGATGAGGGCCACCGTTTCGCCCTTCTCCAAGCGGCGGGCCAATTCGGTCGACCGTTGGTCCTCATTCCCCGCGAAATAGGAACGGACCGGTGCTCCCACACCCAAATGGGCCAGAAGGATGCCGGCTCGGCGGGTGTCTTCGGCGTAAATGAGGTCGACGGCCCCCAGTGTCTCCGCCAGCCGCCGGGGTGCGTCCCCCAGGTTGCCGATCGGTGTGGCGCACAGGATCAGACGGCCGGGCACGCGGTCACGTTAGATAGTCAATCGCCACGCGATCTCCGACCACCGGCGGGATAAGGCCGGCATCCAGCTCCAGGACAAGAACGGCGGTGGGAAAGGCCACGACCCGGGCGCGGCGCAGAGGGGCAAGACCCACGACCAACCCGGTCGGGTCGATCCCCACCACCAGAAGGCGACGGGCCGGCCAAAAGGCATGGACGGACCTCGTCGCCAAGAGGAGCGCAGCCTCCTCCGACCGAATTCCCCGCAGCCGGGTGAAAAAGGTCTCGGCGAACCGTATCGGGCCCAGGTGCCAGGCCGGGGAGGACAGCCTCACCAGCTCCATGGGCGCCCGCCGCCTTGAACGGCGGGCCGAGCGTCGCTTGGGAAGGGCGGTCACCCGCCCCGCAGTGACAAGCGAAGCGACGGGCCAACCTCGGGGTCGGAGGCTGCCACGAAGAAGAGGCGATCGGCGCCCGAGTCGATGGAGGCATAGTCGTCCCCGAAGTACTCCACTCCCTCGTCCGTGAAAGTACCGTCCCCGACCTGCATGCCTTCGGCTACGAATGCCCGCAGCGCCGCCTCCATCTCGCCGAGGTCGTCGGACTCATCGCCGGCGTACGCCAGCACCAAAGCCACGTTTTCGCCGTCCCAGAACATCCGGTACCTATCCCCCCCCCAGCCGGCGGCGGCCTCCTCCCCCTGGTCGCCGGGAACCAGCTGCCGGAACATCACTGTGAACAATAACTGGCCCCAGGTCGACTCTTCCACCACTTCGTATCCGGGCAGATCGACCGACACCTCGAGTTCGAATGGATGGTCTGTTTCGAACCGGCGGGGAGCGAGGATCTGTTCAGTCGACTCCGGTGGAGAAACGTAGACCTCGCCGACCCTGACGAACCCACCTTGGCGGTGCAGCATGTCGACGAACTCGAAACCCGCTACGTACGGGAACGTCAGCAGCTCTCGCAGATAGACCGGCGCTGCATCGAAGTTGTCGGTCTGTATAGCCAGAGACTCCTGGATCACTTCAAACCGCTCAGCGTCGGGCAGCTCGAGGAGGTACTGGAGGGAAGTGAACTCGGCATCGCCTTCGAGGAGGGCCTGCAGTGCGGCAGCCTCGTCGAAGCGTTGCTCCTGGTCCATCTGGTCGAGCCGTGCTTGGAAGGGATAGTGTTGGTCGGTCAGTGCGTGGGTGAGCTCGTGCACCATGGTCACGGCTTGAAGCGGGCTGAACCCGTTGCTACCGGATGGCACGACCAATTCGCCCAGCTCCGGGTCATAGAACCCGGCGACCGCCTCACCGTACAGATCGCGGTAGAGGGTCGCCAGATCCGTGCCGGCGGGCAGGAGCCCCAACAGGCCGAGCAACGCCGCGTCCTGATCGACGTCCTCCAGGTCTTCGGCGATCTGGTCCTTGACCCGATCGGCAAGCTCGGCGGGGGTCACCACCGCCACCGTGGGCAGCTCGAGAAAGGCGAGTTCTCGGGTCTCTTGCGTCGTGGCGAGAAGTCCGACGATTTGCTCGCGCAAGGCCTGGGGAAGGGACTCGGTGCCCGGAGGCGCCACCAGGGCGATGGTGGAGGTGGTGATGGCAGGTTCGGTGGTGGTGGCGGCTGTCGAAACCGGGGCCGGGGTGGTCGAGGTTGAGGGTGTCGTGGATGGGACGCCCTGGCGTGTGCAGGCGACCACCGAGAGGGCGAGGACGAGGAACCTGGCTCGTGACACCGACGACAGCGTATCCGCGGCGCAGGGCAACCTGAAGACTGTCGTTAGGGTGCGCCGAGTGCGGCGCCTCACCCATCTCCAGCGATGGTTCGACTTCTCACTCCCCTCGAATCGTTATGTCTTCATCGCCTCGGGGATCGCCGGCGTCGCCATGTTCGGCTGGCGAGTGTCACAGGATCCGGTCGGAGCCGCCGCCGGGGCGGGTCTCAACACCGCGATGACCGCGTTCCTCTCCTGGGTACTGGCCCGCGAACTGGACCCCGACCGGACGATCACCGCTGCCTGGGCACTCCCGGCGGGTGCGACGGTCACGGCCTTCTTGGGGGCCGGAGCCCTCTTGCCTCTCTACCTGCTGGCGATGACTCCCCGGCTGCTGGCTCGCACCACCGGTCTGCCCCCAACGACCCCCGATCTGATCTTCAACGGACTCGTGGCGGTGGTGGCGGCCCGGCACACCGCCGGCTGGGCGGTCGGTCTCGCCTTTGCATTCGCGCTGGCCCGCGACGCCGGACTGTCGAACCCCGCCCCTCGCCGGCAAATGGTCTGGTCGCTCGGGGTGGCGGCCGCCGTGACGGCCGTCGCCACCTGGCAGGGCCTCGAGTTCTCGGCGCCTCCGGCGCCGGCCGTCTCGATTGCCTTGGCGGGTTTGATCGCCGGCTGGACTCTCCCGGTCGAGTCGCCCAACTCGGTCGCCGACCTGACTTTCTTTCCCCTCGATGGTTACCGCTTACGAAGCGCTCGCCGCACCGCCCTTGCGGCGCTCGTCCTCGCCGGGTTGACAGGCGGGGGCGAAGGGTTGGTCCCACTGGCACCGGGGTGGCTGACGCTGCTCGCAACCGGTGTGATCAGCCGGCTGCGGACAGCCGACAGACCATGAGAACGTGAGGGCCGATGGCCGGCAGGTCGAAGGGGTCCCCCTGGCGAACGAAGCCATGGCGTGAGTAGAAGCCTTCGGCGTTGAGGCGCGCGCTGCACCACACCGCCGAGGCGGCGTTGACCCGGGCATGGGCGTGGCAGGTTCGGAGCAACGCCGACCCGAGACCTAGACCCCGAGCCTCCGGCGTGGTGGCCATGCCTCGCAGCTTGAAGCCTCTCCCCATCAGCGGCCAGTCCGCCGGCTGCTCCTGGTAGAGGGACGCAATGCCCACCAGCGTTCCGTCCAGGTACGCCCCGAAATGGACGGTGTCGGGGTGGAGATCGCCGGGGTAGTTCATCTCGTCGATGTTTTGGTGAGGGCGCAGCAGCGACTGCCGCAGGGCATAGGTGTCGTCGGCCGCGATGCGTCGAATGTCTGCACCGACCCTTTCGATGGTGTGGGTTATCTCGACCGACCCCGACAGCATCGCCGCCACGGGACAATGTTTGGTCTCCGACAACTCCACGGCTCTATGCGCTCGTTCCTGGTCGAAGACCCC
>CAYUKI010000270.1:0-3417 GCA_964445235.1 uncultured Acidimicrobiia bacterium
CAAATGGCAGCAAACCCAAAACCACCGCCGAGATCCGGCCTTCCGCCGTGAGCGCCTTGATCTCCCGCCGCAAGCGGTTCCGTTGCAGCATCGTGTCGGCCACGGTTTGGAGAACCTCGGCGAGGTTGCCTCCCACCTCTCGCTGGATCTCGATCGCCATCACCGCCCAGGCAAAATCCTCCGACTGCATACGGTCGGTGATCCCCTGGAGCGCCGCCACCACCGGGCGGCCCAACCGGCTTTCGGCAATGCCCCGACCGAACTCACGGGAGGTCGGCTGGGGCGCCTCCGCCGCCACTGCCTCCACTGCCTGGAGCAGCGAATAACCGGCTCGCAGTGAGGTTGACAGCAGCGTAAGGGTGTCGGGCAGCTGGTCCTCGAACCGGTGCTTCTCCCGGCCGCCGATGAAGTTCACCCCTGCCACCAGCAACAAAACCATCACTGCGAATACGAGCACACCGGCGATGACCGAACCGTTGAACAACCCAAACAACGCACCGATTACCGCCGCCAACCCCAGCGAAGCAGCGATCGCCTCGCCGGGGGCGAGCGGAATGTTGGCTTGTTCGAGGGCCGAGTTGACGGCGTTGAACATGCCGCGTTTGCGGACCTCTTCCTCGGCTCGCTCGGTGAATCGGCGCAACAGTGGGATGCGCGCCAGGAGGCCGCGGCGACCCTCCTCGCTGGCCACTTTTCGCCCGTAGGCCTGGAGTCGGTTGCCGAAGGAGTTGGGATCATCGGCCGGCTTGTTGCCAAAGAGGATGAACAAGAACAGGGCCACCGTCACCCCTGCCGCCACCGTTGCAATCAAGAGCAGGCTGCCTGCCGGCAACGGCAGCCGGGAGCGAATTGGCTGCGGTTGGGCCTGCACGAAAGTGGGGGGAACAGTGGTGGTTGGGGCCGTGGTGGTCGGATATCCGCCCACGGCTATTACCTTGGTGGCGGTCACACCCGCGTACTGGACGCCGAATTCGACATCCGCCACCTGGTACTGCGAGGAGATGAACCGCACCACCACCACGTTCGAGAGCTCACGCTGGATCTGGCCGTAGAGGTCGGTGAGTTGGGTCGGATCCGGAGTGGAGAGGAAGAACCCATTGGCGGACGCCGCCAGGTCCGAGAGAGGGGCCGGGTTGAAATCCGGGCTCTCGAGAGCCACGCCGAAGGCGCGGATGTTCTTCTCGGCGACCGCCGCCAGCATCTGCTCCAGCGTGCCGGTCGACACGGTGTCGTCGCCGTCCCCGAGCACGATCATGTTCGGCTTGAGGGATGCGGCCGCCGCGGCGTAGAGACTGGCCCCCAGGATGACACCGTCGAACAGCGCCGTCTCACCCGAAGATTCCAGACCGTCGATCTGGTTGGTCAACTCGGTCTTCGACTGGGTGAATCCGGTCAGCACCTGGGCGGTATCGCTGAACGTCACCAAGGCCACGTAGTCCTCCGCAGCCTTCTCGTTCACGAACTGGCGGGCGGCATCCTGGGCGGCCGCCAGCGGGGCACCGGCCATCGAACCCGAGGTATCGATGACGAGCACGATCCCGACCGGCACCCGGCCACCCCGGACCGAGGAGACGGTCATATTGGTCACCGGCTGGCCGTCCTCGGTCACGACCACCTGGCCGGCATCGATCCCTTCGGTGAAGTTGCGGAACTCCACCAACATCGTAACGAAGCCGCCCTCTTCGAATCGAGACAGGTCGACGGGGTCGATGATCTCGACCTCCTGAGTCTGAGCGGCGGCCACCAAGGGAGTGGCGAGAACCGCCAGGGCCAGGAGGCCCGCGAAGAGGAACCTGAAGGTCTTCAACGCGCCATCGAGAACTGATCGGCCCGCCGAGCGAATGGCTCGGGATCGAAGAGATCGGCGGGGAGGCGGATGCCTTGATCGGCAAGATGCTCCGAGAAGGTGGGCCGGATGCCCGTCCCCTTCAGGCGTCCGAGATAGCGCCCGTTTTCATCCACGCCCATGCCGTAGTCGAAGAGGAACAAGTCCTGGAGGGTGATGATGTCGCCTTCCATGCCCTCGACCTCGGTGATATGGGTTACACGGCGGGTGCCATCCCGTAGACGGGCGACGTGGACGATGAGGTCGACGGCCGAGGCGATCTGCTCGCGAATGGCTCGCACCGGCAGGTCGAAACCCGCCATCAACACCATCGTCTCGATCCGGGACAGGGTGTCACGGGGCGCATTGGAGTGGATGGTGGTCAGTGAACCGTCGTGGCCGGTGTTCATGGCTTGGAGCATGTCGAGCGCCTCACCACCGCGGGCCTCTCCCACCACAATCCGGTCGGGCCGCATACGCAGCGAGTTTCTGACCAGGTCGCGGATCGTCACCTGGCCCTTGCCCTCGAGGTTGGCCGGTCGGGCTTCCAGGGAGAGTACGTGATCCTGGTGCAACTGCAGCTCGGCGGCATCCTCGATGGTGACGATGCGCTCGTCCTCCGGCAGGTAGCTGGAGAGCACGTTCAAGGTGGTGGTCTTACCCGAACCGGTACCCCCGGAGATGATGATGTTGAGGCGCCCCTTGACGGTGGCCCGGCAGAAGTCGGCGACCCGCTGGGTGAGGGTGCCGAAAGACACCAAGTCGGCCTCCTGGTAAGGATCGACCGCGAACTTTCTGATGGTGAGGAACGGTCCGCCGATGGCGAGGGGATGGATCACGGCATTGACGCGTGAGCCGTCGGGCAGACGGGCGTCGACCATGGGGGTGGCCTCGTCGACTCTGCGGCCGACCTGGCCGACGATCTTGTCGATGATCCGGCGCAGGTGGACGTCATCAACGAAACGAACATCGGTCTTCTTGATCTTGCCGGCCCGCTCGACGAATATGTCATAGGGTCCGTTGACCATGACCTCGGTGATGTCCGGGTCGTTGAGAAGAGGATCGATGGGGCCGTACCCGAGCACGTCGGAGGCGATCTCGTTGAGCAGGTTCTTACGGTCAGCGGCCGAAAGTGGGGCGTTCTCCTGATCGAGAGCCCACTCGAGCATCTCCACGACCCGGAGTCTCAACTCGGCGTCACTCATCTGCCGGTCGTAGAGCGTCGGACCAAGCTCCTCGATCACCTTGAAATGCAGGCGGCCTCGTAGCTCAAGGAATATGTCCCCGAGCGGTCCGGAAACCCCTGCGTAACCGGTTTCGGCCGCCTTGGCGGCCGCTACTCGTTCAGAGAGCGATGGCATGGACGTGTCCCTTTCTCGGCTCCAAGCCCTGAGACCTGCAACCGGTTGTCATCCGCAATTCACTTTCGGCGCCGAAACCCGCGGCCTGAAGGCTCGGTTGCGGCGGTGGCCACCAGGTCATAAACCAGTCCGCCAACGCACCAGTCCGTGCCCCGCTCTTCGAGCGGCCGGCCACGGGCGATCGGGTGCAGGCGGCCTGATCCGTTCTCCAAGGAGGAGTTGCGATGCTCA
>CAYUKI010000271.1:0-3381 GCA_964445235.1 uncultured Acidimicrobiia bacterium
GCCGATCCCACATCAAGGTCATGACCACCAACGGGAACACCATCCCGAACACGTAAGCCAGGCCGATTCCAACCCCGGCGACGAGGCCGGGAGTCAGCGCTGAAAGAGTGAGGACACCGGCAAGGACCGGAGCGCAGCAGGCGCTGGCGGCACCGGAGAAGACCCCTAGGGCGTAGACCCCCGCCGAGTCGGTGCGAGAGATGTCGGGTGATCCCCGCAGGAACGGCAACGACCAGGTGCCGCCGCTCAGAGAGAGCGCAGCCAGCCCCAGCAGCAGTAGGGCACCGAGGCCGTACACGACGGTGTGGTAACGGAGCAGGCTCTCGGTGAGCAGGCTGAGTCCGAGGGTTACCGGAACCATCACCGTGGCCACCCCGGCTGCGAACACGAATGCCAGCGGTACCAGACGCCAACGGTGATTGCGCACAGAAGCCGCCAGGAAGGAAGGGAACATCACCACGATGCAGCACGGGGCGAAGAGCGCCACCGCGCCGGCCACGAAGGCTGCGATCACCGATCCTCCGAGAAAGAGCCCCTCCACGCTCAACCTACCAGGTCGGTGTTGGCACGCCGAGCGAGATGACTCTCCAGCTTGCGGCGGGAGATACGGCCGTATCCGAAGAAGACGCCATCGACCAAAAGGATCGGCGGGAACGGGATCCGGTGACGCACGATGAGCGCCCGACCCTCGTCGGAGTAGACGGGCACCGTCCTGACCGTGAGTGCTGTCACCTCGCCCACCTCGTCGAGAAGGCGAACGGCGTCATCGCAGAAATGACAGCCTGGGGCGGTCATCACGACAATGTCGACCGGTCTCGTCACCTAAGTCTCACCTAGACAAAGATTGTTCCCCACCCCAGGTGGGGTAGGGCAGGGCCAAAAGACCCTGCCTGCCAGGCCGCTTCCGCCGCCACGGAACCGAGCGAATGTCGTGGGGATCGTTGTGCCTCCTGCCAGGTCACCTGCCACTGATAGTCCCGTTCCTCTTGCCCCCAATTCGCCTTGAGGTACTCGATGATGGCGAGGATCGCCTCGTCGGTGAGGGATCCGCTGAAGGTCGGCATGCGTGATTCGGGGAAGTCGGAACCGTCGCGGATGATCTCGAGAAGCAGCCGGTCTGAGTGATGCCACGTGTGGCCCGACGAGTCGTGGGGCGGCGGCGGGTAAGAGCCGTCGGGATTGGGCGTCTTCCAGTTGGGGTCGCCCGATAGGTCGGCACGGTGACACGAGGCGCAGTTCTGTTGATACAGCTCTCCGCCCCGTGCCACCTGGCCCTGATCCAACGCCGGGACCGAGCCTTCTTCGGGTGCGCACGCCGCGACCAGAACTCCGGAGACAGCCACCGCCGTTACCGCATTGACGATGCGTCCGGGGCTCATGACTCCACCGCGATCTCCCCTTTCATACCCGCCGCATAGTGCCCTGGCTGGTGGCAACCGATGAGCACAGTCCCCGGCTCGGTGAACCGCCACGTGAGTTCCTTGGTTTGCCCGATGCCAACTGTCACCGCGTTGGCTTCCTCGGGCATCGTCATCCCGCCCATCTCGGCCATCTTCGCTTCGTGCTCGTCCTGGGTCGCCTGATCGCCGAGGGTGAAGTCGTGCGCGATTTGTCCCGCGTTGACGATCCGGAAAGTAACCGTCTCCCCGACCGTCACCGTTACTGCCGCCACCGTGAAGCGGAGATCGTCGCTGGCGACAATCTCCACCGTACGGTCGGCGTTTACCGGATCGGCCGGTTCCCCGAAAGTGAACTCCATTCCTTGGTTCTTACTTGCCACGGTGGTCGTGGTGGTGGACGCCGTGGCGCCGCAGGCGCCGAGCAGTAGCGCCGCCGATGCTGAAAAGAGGGCAGCGAGCCGTAAACGACTAACAAACATGACATCTCCTGACTTCTCGAAACGATGAGTGCGTGGGGAGATTTGCGGGTTAGACCCGCATCACGCACAGTTCGAGGAGTCGGAGCCGTCCCCCGACGGGGACAGTGACGGCGATGCCACCGGCTGGCCGGTTTGGTACCAGCGTCCGGCGTCGGCCGTGTCGGCGGTGGTCGGTGGTGGTGGATGCGATCAGGCCGGCCACGGCGATCACAAAGACGCAAAGCCCGAGCACACCATGGACGGCAACGCCCCCAGCGGGGTCCGGCTCAGCGGCATGGTGACCAGTGTCCGCGAGTCCCAGCGCAGCGGGCCCGAGGCCATGCATTAACAGCATTCCGACGATGGCAAGCATGGCCAGTCCGGTCATCAAGGCCAGGCGTCGACGGTGGTCGTGGAGGACTGCCATAGGAGCCCATGATTCTATTCGAAGAAGAGCCCTTGACCTTCCGGTCAGGGGGGAAGGTGTAGAGGTAGGTTGAAGCCACGCTCTGGCGCGGAGTCCGACGAAAGAGTTGCCAAGAAAATGCCAAGCCCAACTGCGACCAACCGAACCGAGACCGTCGTCCTCCACGTCGAAGGGATGCAGTTCGCGTCTGAGAAGCACAAGGTTGAGGCCCACCTCGGCCGCCAGCCTGGTGTGGTCCGAGTCGAGGCCAACCCGGTCGCCCAAACCGCCTCTGTGGTGTTCGATCCCGAGGCGACCACTGCCGAACAGCTACGGGAGTGGGTGATCGAATGCGGCTACCACTGCGCCGGTGAATCGCGTCCCGACCATGTCTGTTTCACTGAAGCTCCCCACGCCCACCCAGGTGAGGAGCATTCTGCGCATGCGGTGATGGGTCACGGCAGCCACGGCGAGATGTCGATGGAGGCGATGGTGGCCGACATGCGCAACCGGTTCGTCGTGGCACTGATCTTCGCCATCCCCATCGTGCTGTACTCCCGCTTAGGGCGCGATCTGCTCGGCTTCGATGTCGGCGCCCCCTTCGGCCTGGGCGATGATCTCTTTCAACTGCTGCTCAGTCTGCCGGTGGTGTTCTGGTCGGCCTGGATCTTTTTCGAGGGTGCTATCGCAGCCCTCCGACGGCGCACTCTGGACATGATGGTCCTGGTGGCAGTGGCCATCGGAGCCGGCTGGCTGTACTCGCTGGTCGTCACACTCACGGGTGGTGGGGAGGTGTTCTACGAGGCGGCGGCGCTGCTGGCGGTGTTCGTACTGCTCGGTCACTGGTTCGAGATGCGAGCCCGAGGCGGCGCAAACGACGCCATCCGCACACTGATGAACCTGGCGCCACCAGTGGCGGTGGTGATCCGGGACGGCGGGGAGACCGAAATCCCCACCGCCGAGGTGGCGGTGGGTGACCTGTTGATGGTGCGGCCCGGTGCCCGCATCCCGGTCGACGGCAAGGTCGAAGAGGGACAGTCCGAGGTCGACGAGTCGATGGTTACCGGGGAGAGCCTCCCCGTGCACAAAGAACCTGGCGGCGTCGTAGTCGGCGCGA
>CAYUKI010000272.1:0-3364 GCA_964445235.1 uncultured Acidimicrobiia bacterium
GCAATCGGCCGGCTGGACCAGACGTAGCTGTCGGCCCTGCCCGCCGATGTAACCGATCTCGAGGCCTCTTTCGACTCCGGTGGGGATGGTGAATCGGATGGTCATCTGATCGGTTTGGGCAGCCAGGTATCCCGGGCCCTCGTCGACGAAGGCCGCGTCGCCTACGCCGATCAGCTCTGCTCGGGCGGTGCCGATACCGGCCAGTTGTTCGGGATCGAGGGTGACCGGCAGGATGACCAAGGCACTCCCCGGCACGGTCGGATAACGTCCGCCCACCTCGACGGGGATCTCGAAGCTCTCGGCGAAGGCGAAGAAGAACACCTCATCCCGGTTCTCCAGACGAGACCAGGCGGCGGCATCGGCCAAGGCCCAGAGGTTCTGGAAACCGCGGCCACTCGGGTCGTCTTGCCAGAGGTTCTTGGCGGTGATCACGGCGTCGGCCAGCGAGGTGGCGAAGGGCTGGAACGCCACCTGGGCAATGCGGGTCTCGATGGTGCCGTTGCCCCCCGGGGCGAGACCGCCCGGGGCAACCACGGTGCCAGCCGGGCCGGAAACGCCGAAGGCCCAGTAATCCACGGTGGTCGGGTTGGTGGCGGACACCTCGATCTTTCCGTTCTCCCCGGTCCGCACCGAGATCGCCGGAAGGGGTAGATCGTCTGGCTGCCAGACTGCCTGGGCGCCTCCCGCCCCGAGCTGGGGTAGATCGAAGACCAACCGGTTGCCGTTCAGCTCGGCAGTGGTGGCCGGTTGGGCCGGCTGTCCCTCGAAACCCGCATTGAACCCGAACACTTGGGCTGGGTACACCAGCCAGCCGTCCGGAACCTCCATTTCCTGGCGCCCGGCCGCCCCCGTGACCATCGCCAGCGCCGTTCGAGCCACCAAACCAGAGTCGGTCCCCACGACCACCGTGGCGTGGTTGGCGGACACCGCTTGCAGCCGTTGGCGTCCGGCCAACCAGAAACCGGCCACGGCCACCAGGCTCAGGACCGGAATGGTCACCCAAGCCATTTCCCGGCGCCGGATCCGAGAGAGGATGGCGAAGTTGAGCGGGCCCACCACCACCGCGAACAGCAGTAACGCACCCAACAGCCAAGGCAAACCGGGGATCGTGGACTCGCCTCCACCGGTGGCCGCCTGCATCAAGGAGGGTTCGGGGCTCTGCCAGACCTCTCGCCGGGTGCCGTGGATGGGGAGGGGCCGCAGCACCCGTCCCCATTCGGCGGCATCGAGACCAGACAGGCTTGGCACCGCGATCACCTCGCCTCGGCCCAAACGGAAGAGGCCGGCCTCAACTCCCACCAGCGGACCACCCGGTTCCGACGCCAGCTCGAGACTCGCCAACCGACCCTCTTCCACCACCAGGCGACCTCCCGACCTGATCCACGACTCGAGCGCCGAGCTGGCCGCGGCCGGTTGGGCGTCGACGAGGTAGCCGAGAGGATCGAGGTCGGAGTCCAGGGCGGAGGGTGAGATCACGGCCGCCGTCACCGGCACCTCACCGGGATTGGTCCGGACCGTACGGAGGACGCGTTCAAGGGAGGGATCCCCCACTATCCCTACCAGGAGCTCGGCGATGGGTGTGCGCAGTACCACATTGATGTTGGCCACCGCCGTGTCCGAACCCTCCGGCCTCAACGTCAGCCTGACTCCGGAGCCGGCCACCGGGGGGGGGACGGTCACCGGATAGGTCTTCGCCCCACCGGCGGGGACCTCCACCGGCAGACGCAGGGTGGCCTCGCGCATCCGCACCTCGAGCGTTCCGACGAACAGCAGGTCGGCGGCGATCTCAACCGCCAAAGTGACCGGCCGAGACGGATCGACGTAACCCGCCACACCGGCAGTGGCCTCCATCCGTACCGTCGACTCTTGAGCCTGGGCCGGCATGGCCAGGCAAAGGCACGCCAAGGCCCAGGCGGTGACGGCGCGGCGCATGCCTCTACGACGCTGGCCGAGGAGGTGCGGTTCCCAACACCGGAGCCAGGCTACCCCCCCCGGTTCGCCAACGGAACCGAGGGGGTGCGCACGGTTTCTCTCGAAGCGCAGCCGGGGGAGTGGGCCGGCCTCCCCGAGAGACCGGCCTACCATCGATCGCCGATGCGTCCGGTCGCCCGCCATCTCCTTCCCGATACGACCGCCATCGATGAGGGCGGGCGGATGTCGGTCGGGGGGTGTGATCTGGTCGGACTGGCCGACCGTTTCGACACCCCCTTGTTCGTCTACGACGAGGCCCATATCCGCAACCGCTGCCGGGAGGCGGTTTCGGCCTTCGGGGAGGGCGCCATATACGCCTCCAAGGCGTTCCTGTGCCGGGCCATGGCCCGGCTCGTTCTTGAAGAAGGGATGCGCATCGACGTCGCCACCGGTGGGGAGATGGCGGTGGCCCTATCCGCCGGTATACCGGCCGACAGACTGGTGTTCCATGGCAACAACAAGTCGAGCGAGGAGCTGGCGGCGGGCCTCGATGCCGGGCGGCTGGTCATCGACTCCTTCGACGAGTTGGACCGCTTGGAACAGCTCGCCTCCCCCACCCGGCCCGTCAACGTGTTACTCCGCATAACCCCGGGGGTGGAAGCCCACACCCACGAATACGTCGCCACCGGCCAGGAGGATTCGAAGTTCGGGTTCTCGGTCTCCAACGGGTCCGCCGCCAAGGCGCTAGAACGGGCGATGTCCAACCCGGGCCTCTCAGTGCGAGGGCTTCATTGTCACATCGGTTCACAAGTCTTCCGGGTGCAATCCTTCGCCGAGGCCCTCGAGGTCGTGGGCCGATTCGCAAAGCCATACGGCTTGGCCGAACTCGTCGTGGGGGGGGGGTTGGGAGTGGCGTACGTCAACAAGGAGACCGCTCCGACCATCACCGACTGGGCCGCCACCCTCAAGCGAGCAGCCCGGGAGGCGGGGATCAGCGTCACGCTGGGCGTCGAACCGGGCCGGGCCATCGTTGCGGCGGCGGCCGTCACCTTGTATCGGGTCGGGACCATCAAGGACATCCCGGGGGTTCGCACCTATGTGGCGGTCGATGGGGGGATGAGCGACAACCCCCGCCCGGTGCTCTACGGAAGCGGCTATGAGACCTTCCTGCCCCGCGCTGCCGACCGACCCCGCCCCCGTGGCATCCGGCTGGTCGGCAAGCACTGTGAATCGGGGGACGTGCTGGTGCGCAGCGGGCATGTCCCCGCCGATCTGGCCGTTGGCGACGTCATCGCCACCCCGGTGACCGGCGCCTACGGGTTTTCGATGGGTTCCAACTACAACAAGGTGCCGCGGCCGGCGGTGGTGTTTGTCGCCGGCGGAGACGCGCGGTTGGTGGTCCGACGGGAGACCTACGCCGACCTGGTGACCACCGACCTGGGCTGATCGGCCA
>CAYUKI010000273.1:0-3324 GCA_964445235.1 uncultured Acidimicrobiia bacterium
CTTGGCCAGGCCCAACTCGCGGTTGATGATCAGCTGTATCGCTACCGCCCTACGGACCGAATCCTCACTGGGCGTGGTGATCGCTTCGTCGTAGGCGTTGGTGTGGAGGCTGTTGGTGTTGTCGTAGATCGCATAGAGGGCTTGGAGGGTCGTGCGGATGTCGTTGAACGAGATCTCCTGAGCGTGCAGAGAGCGACCCGATGTCTGGATGTGATATTTGAGCTTCTGGCTGCGTTCGCTCCCCCCATACCGGATCAATCCCGTTACTGAAAAAGAACGAGAAGTTGGGGGCAAAGTCGTCGATGTGCATCCCTCGCGCCAGGTAATACTCGACGTAGGTGAACCCGTTGGCGAGGGTGAATGCGAGCTGGCTTATGGGGTTGGCCCCGGCCTCGGCCATGTGATAGCCCGAGATCGACACCGAGTAGAAGTTGTCGACCTGGTTGTCGACGAAGAACTGCTGAAGGTCGCCCATCATCCGCAATGAGAACTCGGTGGAGAAGATGCAGGTGTTCTGGGCCTGGTCTTCCTTGAGGATGTCGGCCTGCACGGTTCCCCGCACTTTGCGAAGCGTGTCGGCCCTGATGCGAGAATATGCCTCGGGTGGCACGACCTGGTCCCCGCTGACTCCCAACAGCAGCAAGCCGAGCCCGTCGTGGCCCGGAGGAAGCGGTCCCGAATACCTTGGGCGGGGCTCACCGGCCAGCAGGTGGTCGATCTCTTGGTCCACCTCCTTGCCGAGGCCGGAGGCGCGGAGGTACTTCTCGCATTGTTGGTCGATGGCGGCGTTGAGAAAGAAGGAGAGGATGATCGGAGCCGGGCCGTTGATGGTCATCGACACCGAGGTGGCGGGGTCGGTCAGGTCGAAACCCGAATAGAGCTTCTTGGCGTCGTCGAGGGTGCAGACCGACACTCCCGAGTTGCCCACCTTGCCGTAAATGTCGGGACGGCGATCCGGATCGGACCCGTAGAGAGTGACGGAATCGAAGGCGGTGGAGAGACGTTTGGCCGGCATGCCCGCCGCCAAATAATGAAAGCGGTGGTTGGTCTGTTCGGGCGGTCCCTCGCCTGCGAACATTCGGGTCGGTTCTTCCGCCGGCCTCTTGAATGGGAACACACCCGCCGTGAACGGGAACCGCCCGGGCAGGTTTTCCTGAAGCAACCAGGTCAGCCGGTCCCCCCAGCTGCGCATGCGAGGAAAGGCCACTTTGGGTATGCGGAGGTGGCTGAGGGTCTCGTGCCAGAGTTCCGTTTCGATCTGCCGATCGCGTACGCGGTAGCCGTAGCTCTCGGCCGAATACTCCGCCTGAGTGGATTCCCACCGCTCCAGCGCCGTTCGATTGGAAGCGTCCAGCCCGGCCGCCGGAGATGCCGAAGCATCGAGGGCGACCTGATGCTGCCAGGACTCGGCGAGGTCGGCTTGGACCGCCGCCCAGCGGTTGTAGGACCGCACCGCCTCAGCGACCTCACCAACGTAACCACTCCTTCCCGGCGGCACGATGCCCGGCGGCGCGATGCCCGGCGGCGCGATGCCCTCACGCAGGAAGCGCTGGCGGTCGGTGGGCCCTTGCCGACCGCTCTCCAGCCGAAGACCCGTCGCCTCCTCTATCTCGTCGAACAAACGCCGACAGAAAGCCTCGGTGCCAGGATCGTTCCACGCCGACGCCACGGTGAGGACAACGGGAATCGCCTCGTCCGGTTCGTCCCAGAGCTGGTGGTTGCGCCGGTATTGCTTGCGAACGTCTCGCAGCGCGTCGGCCGCTCCCAACCTATCCGCCTTGTTGATGGCAACCACCCGGGCGAAGTCGAGCATGTCGATCTTCTCCAGTTGACTGGCTGCGCCGTATTCGGGGGTCATCACGTACACGGGAAGATCGGAGTGATCGACGATCTCGGTGTCGGCTTGCCCGATGCCCGACGTCTCCAATACGACCAAGTCGAAACCGGCTGCCTTGACCACTTGCACGGCCCGGGCCACGAAGGGCGACAGCGCCAGATTCACCTGTCGAGTGGCGAGGGACCGCATGTACGCCCGCGGGTGAAAGACGGAATTGATGCGGATGCGATCGCCGAGCAGAGCCCCGCCGCTGCGCCGCTTGGTCGGATCGACCGATATCACCGCCACGTTCACATCGCTGGCCGCCAGCAGTCGTCGGAGTATCTCGTCGACGAGCGAGGACTTGCCCGATCCTCCTGTGCCGGTGATCCCCACCACGGGGGCCGACGAGGCCTCCGCACGGGCGGCGATCTCTTCGAAGAGGTCCTCGTACTTGTCGGGGTGGTTCTCGGCTGCCGAGATCAAGCGGCCGACCAGTCGCTTGTCGCCGGGCCGGAGCTCGCCAAGGCTGACGTCGTCGAGTTCGCCGGCGGAGTAGTCGGCTCTCGACAACATGTCGTCGACCATGCCCTGCAGGCCCAGCTCCCGGCCGTCGTCGGGCGAGTAGATGCGGGTGATCCCATAACCGGCGAGCTCGGCGCCCTCGGCGGGGAGGATGGTCCCGCCGCCGCCACCGAAAATCCGAACATGGGGGGCTCCACCGCCAACCAAGAGGTCACGCAGGTAGCGAAAGAATTCCATGTGGCCACCCTGGTAGGAGGTGACGGCGACGGCCTGCACGTCTTCTTCGATGGCGGCGGTGACGACCTCCTCAGCGGAGCGGTTGTGTCCGAGATGAACTACCTCGGCACCTGCGTTTTGGAGCAACCGCCGGAAGATGTTGATGGCGGCGTCGTGACCATCGAACAGGTTGGTGGCGGTTAGGAAACGAACGTTGTTGGCGGGCCGATACACCAGTCTCCCAAGCTATCAGCTGAGGACGGCCATCCGATCACGAGCCGGCCGGTGACTAGTGACCGCACCCTGTCTGGCGGTGTCCACACCGTTCCCTCGATCGACCCGGGGAATCTTTCGGCGGAGACCCCCATAGGTCTAGCGACCTAGCCAACCTCGACGCTCCTGGCTAGGCTCCACTGTATGTTGTTTGGCACCGAAGAAGGCGCGTTCGCGGGCCAGCTACAGGGAGAGGGTGACCACGTCCCCATGCCGGTGGTCGTTCAGGTCGACGACGGACGGTTGCGAATGTGGTCCGGTCGGAAGCGATTGGGTTCGTGGCCGCTACCGGAGGTGACTGCCGAACGGGTCTCTCCCTTTCGTTTCAGACTCGTGATCGAGAACCAACAATTCTCATTCAATCCCGAAGACCCGACCGGGTTTTCGGAAGCCGTTGGCGTGGTGGTGGACCTGCGCACCGGCACCCGATTCGGACTGGCAGCCAGGCTTCGGCAAGGCCAGAGCGGCGGCGAACAGGGCACGTAGCTCTCGGC
>CAYUKI010000274.1:0-2400 GCA_964445235.1 uncultured Acidimicrobiia bacterium
CACCAAGACACGGCCATCTGCTCGTACGCGGTCAAATACGCATCCGCTTATTACGGCCCCTTCCGGGAAGCGGCGCAGTCGGCGCCGGCCTTCGGCGACCGGCGCAGCTACCAGATGGACCCGCCCAACGCCAGGGAGGCGATCCGGGAGGCGTTGCTCGATGTTGAGGAAGGCGCCGACCTTGTGATGGTCAAACCGGCCGGGCCCTACCTCGACATCGTGGCTGCCGTGCGCCATCGGGTGGAGGTTCCGGTGGCGGCGTACCAGGTATCGGGCGAGTTCTCGATGATCGAAGCTGCCGCCGCCCGGGGGTTCATCGACCGGGAGCGGATCATCATTGAGTCGCTCACCGGGATCGCCAGGGCCGGGGCCGACATCATCCTCACCTATTTCGCCATCGACGCCGCCAACCTCCTCGGCCAGATGAGATGACCACTCGTTCGGTCGAATGGCACCGGCGTGCCACCGCGGTGATGCCCGGAGGGGTCAACTCCCCGGTGCGGGCCTTCAAGGCGGTGGGAGGGACCCCTCCCTATGTCGAGGGGGCCGGCGGCGCCTATCTCCGGACTGTCGATGGTGAACGGCTGATTGATTTCATCGCCTCTTGGGGGGCGCTTATCTTGGGCCACGCCCACCCCGAGGTCGTGGCCGCGGTGCAGGATGCGGTGGGGCGGGGGACTTCGTTCGGGGTGCCAACCGGCGCCGAGGTGGAACTGGCGGAGCTGATCTGTGAGCTGGTCCCATCGGTTGAGTTGGTGCGGATGGTCAACTCGGGGACAGAGGCCACCGCCTCCTCATTGCGCCTGGCCAGGGCCGCCACCGGCCGCCCGGCGATGATCAAATTCGAGGGCTGCTATCACGGTCATGCTGATCCCTTCCTAGTCAAGGCAGGTTCCGGTTTGGCCACCTTCGGGCGGCCCTCCAGCCCCGGAGTCCCCGAGGGAGCCACCGCCGACACCAGGGTGGCCCGCTTCAACGACCTCGACTCGGTTGAAGAGTTGATGGAGGACGGTCGGGTGGCGGCGGTAATCGTCGAGCCGGTGGCGGGCAACATGGGCTGCATACCTCCTAACCCCGGATTCCTCCCCGGGCTTCGCCGCCTCTGCGATCAGAACGGCGCCCTCCTCATATTCGATGAGGTAATGACTGGCTTCAGGGTGGCGCTTGGTGGTGCCCAGGCTCGCTACGGCGTGACTCCCGACCTCACCGCTCTCGGCAAGGTGGTGGCGGGCGGCACTCCGGCGGCCGCTTACGGTGGGAGAGACGACCTGATGCGGATGATGGCACCGGAGGGTCCGGTCTATCAGGCGGGAACTCTGGCCGGCAACCCTATCGTCACCTCCGCCGGGCTTGCGACCCTCCGCTATCTGGCCGATCATCCCGATCTCTACCGCCGTTTCGATGAGGCGGGAGAGCAAGTGAGGTCGCAGTTGACCGCCGCGTTGCGACGGGCGGGATTACCCGGGGTGGTCCACCATGTCGGGGGGATGTTCGGAGCGTTCTTCGGGATCGAGGCCGCTCATTGCTGGGATGACGTTGCCTCCCTCGACACCGGCCTCTACTCGCGCCTGTTCCATGCCGCCCTCCGCCGCGGGGTGCTGTTGCCGCCCTCAGCATTCGAGTCATGGTTCCTGATGGAGGCCCACCTCGACGGCCCCCTACAGGACGCGGTCGGATGCCTGGAGGAGGCGATCTCCGAGGTGGCGGGTTGAGGCTGGTCTCCGCCTTGCGCCGGATGCCGCTCGATCGTCCCCCCATCTGGTTCATGCGCCAGGCCGGTCGTTACCTCCCCGAGTACCGCCGGCTCCGTGCTCAGCACTCCTTCCAGGAGTCGATCCGCACCCCGGCGGTGGCCGCCGAGATCACCCTGCAACCCCTCAAGCGATACCGACTCGACGCCGCCATCATCTTCGCCGACATCATGACCATGGCAGAAGGGATGGGGCTCACAGTTGAATTCGATCCAGGCCCCCGGCTGGTGCCGCTCACCATTGAAGAAGTCGCCCGCCTACCTGAGTTCGACCCCGGCCGGGTCGCCTTCATGGCCGAAACCATAACCAGGGTCAGGTCCGCTCTTCCGAAGGAGACCGCACTGATCGGGTTCGCAGGCGGCCCCACCACACTGCTCGCGTACCTGCTCGAAGGGGGAGGATCCCGGCACTTCCCGGCGTTCCGGTCCGCCCTTCATCATCCGGCCGCCGAGGACGCCCTCTCGGTGCTGGCTAGAGCTACCGCCGCCTACCTCACCCTCCAGGAGGCAGCGGGAGCGAACGTCATCCAACTCTTCGACTCCTGGGCTGGGTTGCTATCGGCTTCCCAGTTCGAGGCGCTGGCTGCTCCCTCGGCCACCAAGGCGCTGGCCCGCAACTTCGGGGCCGCCGATGCGCTGGCGGAGTTCGG
>CAYUKI010000274.1:2410-3304 GCA_964445235.1 uncultured Acidimicrobiia bacterium
CGGTCCCCACCATCTATTTCGCCCCCGACTCGGCGCATTTGCTTGAGGGGTTCTGCAAGGTCGAGGCGACCGGCTATGGGGTCGACTGGCGCCTTTCCCTCGACGAAGCCTGGTCCCGGGTGGGTGAGGACCGTCCCATCCAGGGCAATCTCGATCCGGCGGTGCTGCTCACGTCTCCCGACCGGGTGGTCTCGGCCACCCGCCAGGTGCTTGAGGAGGCCGGGGGCCGGCCAGGTCATGTCTTCAACCTCGGCCACGGAATACATCCCAACACCCGGCTGGATTGCGTCGAAGCGATGGTGGACACGGTTGTCGATGTGGTTGATGCACGATTCGGAGAGGAGCGGTCATGAGCGAAGCCCCCGAAACCCTGGACGGCTGGTTCGCCCTTCACGACCTTCGGCTGCTCGACTGGGCGGCATGGAGCCGGACCCCGGAAGCCGATAGGGAGAAGGCGGTGGCCGAGGCAGCCGAGCTGCTCTCCTCATTAGAGGCGGTCACCGAGGGGCGGAGTGTGACCTATCGGATGGTGGGTCACAAGGCCGACCTGCTCATGTTCCATCTCCGTCCCGACGTCGATCAACTTCTCGCCCTCGAGCAGGCCTTCGAGAACACTCTGCTCGCTACTTTCACCACCCGCCCCTACTCGTATCTGTCCGTGGTCGAGCTATCCCGACACGGTCTACCCGAAGGAGCCGTCGAGAACATCGAGGACAGCCCCTTTGTCCAGGCTCGGCTGCGGCCATCCATCCCCGAGCACTCCGCCCACATCTGCTTCTACCCGATGAGCAAGAAGCGGCAGGGGACCGACAACTGGTACATGCTGGCGGGCTCGGAGCGTGGGGAGCTGATGAGAAGCCACGGCCGGATCGGCCGCAAGTACGCCGGCAAGGT
>CAYUKI010000275.1:0-3277 GCA_964445235.1 uncultured Acidimicrobiia bacterium
CATCGAGGGAAGCGAACGGATCGCGTAGAAGGCCGCCCGCCTCGAAACCAACGCCGAGACCGGAGCCAGCACCACGTGACGCAACCCGGCCTCGCCCAGCAAACGCAGCGCCGCCACCACCCGCTCCCGGGTGCCCCACAGAACGTGGTTGGCCAAGACGTCGACCGTCACCTCCGCCATGGCCTCCTCGAGCTGGCCTCGGGAAAGCCTCGACGGGATCATGTCCACCATTCCTCGAAAGGTCCCACCGAGAGGATGGGCGACACCGGCCTCCGACCACGTCTGGTGGGGAGCGAGTAACGCCAGGAATCGCATGGCCCGGCTGTCGAGGAGGCGGCGAGCTTCGGCATCGCTCGGCGCCACCACCACGAAGGCCTGGAGAGCCGGGACGATCGCCTCTTGATCGCGCCCGGCCTCCCTCGCCGACGAACGAACCACCATCAACGACCGGTCGTAACGCTCGGGAGTCATCGGGATGATCGGATACCAGCCGTCTGCGTATCGGCCCGTGAGCTTCAGCATGCGCGGGCCGTGGGCGGCCACCCAAAGTTGTGGTCGTCCTGCCTTCCCCGGCCGCAGATCGAGATGACCGTCGTCGATCCGAAAGAAGCGGCCCTCGAATCGCAGCGAGGTTCCGTCCAAGGCCGCCTTGACGATGGGGAGGGCGTCTTCAAGCCTGGCCACGGGCTCTGCGAAGCTCAAGCCATATGGTTCGGTGTTCTCTCGCTCACCCGCTCCGATCCCGAGGATAGGCGGACGCCTCGTGAGATGGGACAAACTCAGGGCAGCCTGGGCGATGACGAGAGGGTGGCGCCGGATGGCTTCGGTAACCCCGACGCCGAGCTGGGCACGCCCTACCCGTCGGGCCAGGTGGCCGGTGATGGTCTGGTAGTCGAAAAAGGCATCAGGGGAGTCACCGGCCTTCGCCAGCCAACTGAACTGACGGTCCCAGATCGATTTGGGAAAGAAGCTCGTGAAATGGTCGACCGTCCAGAGCGAGTCGAACCCGGCCAGTCGGGCGAACCTGACGATGGCGGCCAGCCGCCGCACCGAAGGTTGGGTGCCGACCGACATGCCGACCGACATCCGGGGATGTGCCACGGCCCCGATTATGAGCCGGACCGATTTCTGCCGCCAATGCGACGGGATCAGGCCGCCGGATCGGCCACCATGATCGCGACGGTGTGCCAGCCGGTGGCGCCGTCCGGGGCGGGCGGGGTTTCCACCCGGGTTTGGGTCTCCCCCGGTCCGTCGGTGGCGCGGACGGCGATCTCATGCCTTCCCGAAATCGCTACCCAGTCGAGTCGCCACTGCCGCCAGGCGTCCTGGCCGAGCGGTTCGGACAGCTCCGCCTCCCGCCACGAGCCATTGTCGACGGAAACCTCGACCTTGGAGATCCCCCGGTTGGGAGCCCATGCCACCCCGGCGATGGTCCGAAGGCCCGAAATGATCTGCGCCCGCGGACCAGGCGTATCGATCCGAGACTGGGTCTTGATGGGAGCCTCCTTTGCCCATCCCCGCGGTATCCAATAGGCGTCGAACGCGTCCCAGGTTGTCAGCTCGATCTCCTTCAGCCACTTGGTCGCCGACACGTAGCCATACAGGCCGGCTACCACCAGCCGGGCGGGGAAACCGTGCTCGAAGGGCAACGGTTCACCGTTCATTGCCACTGCCACCAAGGCCTCACGGCCGTCAAACGCCGCCGCGACCGGGAAGCCAACCGTGAAGTCGTCCACCGACCGACCCACCAACTGCTCGGCGCCGGTCTGGACCCCGGCCCGGTCGAGGAGCCCCGGCAGGGGGACGCCCAACCACTTGGCATTACCGACCAGATCACCTCCGACGTTGTTGGAGACACAGCTCAACGTGACGTAGCGCTCCACCATGTCCATGTCCATGAGGTCGGCATAGGAGATCTGAAACGGCCGGTCCACCATCCCCTTGATCGACAGGGTCCAGGTAGACAGATCGACGCGGGGGACCGAAAGGACCGTGTCGATTCGATAGAACTGATCATTGGGCACCACGATCGGGGTCAGCCCTTCGACCTCGAAGGAGTTGGCGGCCACCGGGTCGGGCACCGTCTCGAGGGCGAAAGGAAGCACAACCTCCTCTCGGCCCGAGATGGCCCGGCGGGCCCGGGAGATCAGCCATCGCCCCCCCCCGGCCGCGGCTATCGCCAGACCGCCCACCGCTCCGAGGCCGATGAGGAACGCTCTCCGGCTGGAAGCTTCGACGGGAGAAGGAGGGTTGCGCCGCAACAGCCACCGCAGGGCAGTGATCCCGAGCAGCGCTGTGACGGCGCCGGCCAGCAGCGCCTGGCCGATGCTCACACCTGGTTCGCGGGCGGCGGCGGCCGCTCCCACGCCACCGAAGACGACAAAGGCAGTCACGGCCGCCGAGAACCGCCGGCGAGCGAGACGCCCGACGATGTAGCCGAGCAACAACGCCACCACCACGATGCCAACCACCAGGGCCAGCTTGTCGTAGATGCCGAAGGTCCGAATGGCGAAGTCCTTGACCCAAGGAGGGACCGAGTCGATCACCCAGCCACCCACGGATTCGACAAGGGAGGGCACCGTGGGCGAAGCGCCGGCAATGGCCTCTCCAGCCGCCAACGAAAGGGCGGAGGCCGCCACGCCGGCGAGACCATCGCCCCGGACGCGGCCGGGCGGTGGTGCTTCGATGGTCACGTCCGATTCGGTTGCTACGGCCATTTCTGTCCTCTTGGATGAGTGCACCATGAATTTACGCTCTCGTGCGTTCTGTCATGCCCGACGACCCGGGTGTTTCGAAGATGTTTAGGCTCGGCCCATGTTGGTGACCGG
Source organism: uncultured Acidimicrobiia bacterium (assembly GCA_964445235.1). Classification (GTDB taxonomy): domain Bacteria; phylum Actinomycetota; class Acidimicrobiia; order Spongiisociales; family ZC4RG35; genus CAYUKI01. Next base: position 2,829 of record CAYUKI010000275.1, read on the forward strand.
CGATGACGGACGTTCGCGTTGTTGGTGGGGGGCATCGACCCCCGACTACCTCGCCTATCACGACGAGGAATGGGGACGGGCGATCACGGACGACGGCCGGCTGTTCGAGAGGATCTGCTTGGAGGGGTTCCAATCCGGTTTGTCTTGGCTGACCATCCTTCGTAAGCGAGACCACTTCCGAGCCGCCTTCGCCGCGTTCGAATTCGAGCGCGTGGCCAGCTTTGGAGATAGAGACGTCCGGCGCCTGCTTCTTGACGCCGGGATCGTCCGACACGAGGGAAAGATTCGCTCCACCATCAACAACGCCAGCCGCGCCATCGAACTGGCGGCAGAAGCGGGTTCGCTCGCTGGCTACTTCTGGAGCTGGGCGGTACCCGACGCCCCCCCGCCTCATGACCTCCCGCCGTTCACCGAGGCCTCCACGGCGATCAGCAAGGATCTGAAGAGAC
>CAYUKI010000276.1:0-3274 GCA_964445235.1 uncultured Acidimicrobiia bacterium
GGAACGCCGTGGCCTCGCCGATACCCTCACGCTATTTCCCAGACAGAGCACTAGCTACCCACTTGGGGCTGTTTGGTGCCGTCCTCGACAGAACCAAGGTTCTCCGCCACTCCGGACTTGCTGCCTTGGGCAGCGTGATAGGTGAGTATCTGCAGCTCGGTGGAGAGGTCGACGTTGCGGACCACAACGTTCCTGGCGGTCTTCAGAAGGGTCGGTGCAAAGTTGAGGATCGCCCCCACTCCGGCCGCCGCCAGCCGGTCGGCCACCGATTGGGCAACGTCAGCGGGGGTGGCGATTATGGCCACGAAGATGCTGGCGGCGATGGCGTCGAGATCATCGAGATGGGAGACTCGGTGCCCGCCGATGCGTCTTCCGACCTTGGCAGGGTCGATATCGAAAAGGGCCGACACGGTGAAGCCACGCTGGCTGAAACCTGGGTAGCGGGCGAGAGCAGAACCCAGGTTACCGGCACCCACTATCGCCACCGAGAGGTCCTTGGTGAGACCCAAGGCCCGTGTGATGCGCCGGCGCAGCGGAGCCACCGCATACCCCACGCCGCGGGTCCCACCTGGTCCGAGGTAAGAGAGGTCCTTTCTCACCTTGGCGGCGTTGACGTTGGTGGCGGCGCCGATATCCTCGGAGGAGACCGAAGGCCGAACGTCACCCAATTCGGACAGGTAGTGGAGGTACAACGCGAGCCGGGCCACCGTGGCGCGGGGGATCGAGGGCGGTGTCACACCCGACGACGATACCCACGGCCATCGTTAACCTCCCACTTGTGGTTCGTTCGGATCAGTCGGTGCACTCGGTTCTGTCGTCGCCTCAGTCATCTCAGTCCTCTCGGTGCCAGGTGTTGGTGGTGGGTGGCGGTCCCGCCGGTTCGGCGGCGGCCTTCTGGCTGGCGCGCCTCGGCCACCAGGTGGTCCTCGTGGAACGGAAGGAGTATCCGCGGGAGAAGACCTGTGGCGATGGGCTAACCCCGCGGGCCATATACGAACTCTCCGAGATGGGGTTCGACTTCGGTCTTCCCCAGTTCCACCGAGTCACCGGCCTGCGGTCCTACGCCGGCGACGATCTCGTCATCGAGATGGCCTGGCCGGATCACTCCCGGTTCCCCAACTGGGGGGGGATCATCCGCCGCGCCGACCTCGATGGCCAGGTGGCGGCGCTGGCCGAGAAAGAGGGGGTCACCGTCCTTCAACACACCGAAGCCACCCCGGTGGTCGAGGCAGGTCGGCTGCGAGGCGTGATGCTACGCAATGGAGGTGAGGAGACCCGGGTCGAACCGATGGTGACAGTGATCGCCGACGGTTCGTTGAACAGGTTTGGTCGCCCCCTGTCGAGCGTCCGCCGCAAGGACTATCCGATGGGCCTGGCCGCTCGCGCCTACTACCGCAGCCCCCGCTCCACGGATCCTTTCATGGAAAGCCAGCTCGATCTGAGAGACGAGAGCGGGGCAACGTTGCCCGGGTACGGTTGGGTCTTTCCGTTGGGGGACGGCACCGTCAACGTTGGGGTGGGTCTACTTTCCACGTTCAAGCGTTGGAAGCAGGTCAACACCACCAACATGATGAACGACTACGTGCGGACCGCCCCCCGCTACTGGGAGCTGTCGCAGGAGAGCAAGCTCTCCGAGCCGCAGGGTGGCAAGCTGACGATGTCCTTCTCCAAGTCACCCCTGGTGGGCGCCAACTGGATCCTGATCGGGGATGCCGCCGGGGCCATCAACCCTTGGAATGGGGAGGGCATCTCCTATGCCTACGAGACGGGTCGGATGGCGGCCACCACCGTTTCGGAAGCGATCGGGGCGTCGGACCTGACCCTGCTTCGCCGTTATCGCCAGGATCTCGAAGACACCTTCGGTTTGTACTACAAAACGGCGCGACTGTTCGTGAAGGCGATCGGCAATCCCACCATCATGCGCTCCCTCGCCCACGTCGGCCTCCGCAACCGGCCGTTGATGGAGTGGACCCTGAAGGTGATGGCCAACCTGCTCGAAGAGGACGAGAAGGGCATCGGGGAGCATGCCTACCACCTGCTCGCGGGAGTGGTCCGCCTCGCCCCCCTCCGCTAACCAGCCGGCTCCTGGGAGGGTCCTGCGCGTCTCCACCCACCGGATCTAGGTAAAGGACCCGCACGACCTTCCCGCCGTCGGGTCTGCGCGTCTCCACCCACCAAACCCGCGCACGGACCTCTGCCGGATCAGACCGGGGAGCGGGTTTCTTCCAGGCAGCCGATCCTCCTATTCTCAAACGGCAGATGACGCTGGCCGACTACCTTCCCGTCGCCGTCATGTTCGTCTTGGCGGGCGGCTTCGTGGCAGTCTCACTCCTAGCGTCGCGGCTGCTCTCGCCCCACAACCCAACTCCCGAGAAGCTCGCTCCCTACGAATGCGGGATCCTGCCCGAGGTGGATCCGGTGCAGCGCTTCCCGGTCAAGTTCTATCTGGTAGCGATGTTGTTCGTGATCTTCGACGTTGAGATCATCTTCCTGTTCGCTTGGGCTTCCCGATACACGGAGCTGGGTTGGCCCGGCGTCGCCGCGGTCGGGATCTTCACTTTCTTCGTGCTCGAAACCCTTGCCTATGTCTGGAAGAGGGGGGCCCTCGAGTGGAACATCCCTCGCCGGGAGCGGTATCGCCACGAAAAGGCGGCTTGATGGCGAAACTCTCCGGGCCTCCCAACTTTCTCATGACCACCGTCGGCAAAGCGGCGCGATGGGCTCGGACAAGGTCGATGTTTCCCGCCACGTTCGGCCTCGCCTGTTGTGCGATCGAGATGATGGCGACCGGCGCCGCCCACAATGACCTCGCCAGGTTCGGCATGGAAGTGTTTCGGGCCTCGCCCCGCCAGGCCGACCTCATGATCGTTGCCGGCCGGGTGTCCCAGAAGATGGCACCGGTTCTGCGCCAGGTCTACGACCAGATGCCGGACCCCAAATGGGTCATTTCGATGGGAGCCTGCGCCTCCACCGGTGGCATGTTCAACAATTACGCCCTCGTCCAGGGGGTCGACCAGGTCGTGCCGGTCGACATCTACGTGCCGGGTTGTCCGCCCGGACCACAGAGCCTGATGCACGGCATCCTCACCCTGCACGACAAGATCATGTCGGGGGAGATCGCGCGTTGACCACGGACACCGAGTCCCCAGCTGAGATCAGACCCCCCCCCCGGCCGCGGCCGGAAGACCCCGTGCTGGCCGGTCTGATAGAACCGTTTGGCGACGCCGAAAGGACGCAGTCGAACGGAGATGACGTGGTGGGGCTACCGCGGGAG